>JAFEBT010000042.1 GCA_018242545.1 Pseudomonadota bacterium | reverse complement strand
TTTTAACCTTTGCTTCTTCTATTATTTGGTTAAAATGAAAAGTGGACACAACCTATGAAAAACCCAGGAAAAAAATTAAAAAATATGGTTTTAAATATTTCTTCATACTTGGATATTTGTCCTCATTGTGCAACAACTTTATTCCATAATTCTTCTTTAAGAGAAACTTTTATTAGGGATCTTACAACGAAGCTTAATGAAAAAGGAGTTCATGTGGGGGGACACATAAAACTCGTGAATGTAATATCGTCAAATCAGGAATTTATGCATAGCAGGTCTCATAAACCTGTTTCTGAAGAAGCCGTTCATCCAAATTCTTTTAACAAATTACCCTCTTGGGTGCTACAAATAACTTCTGCTGATTTAAAAAAGTTACCTAGAAAATAGGCTCTGTAAAGAGGATGAAATTTGGAATGAAAAGATATTTTATAGCTTTTTTAACATTAATTTTTATGAATTTTGAGATCAAAGCAATGGACACTTTGGAGCCACATGACACAGGCTCACAAATAAATCGAAAAAGAAAAAACTGTTCAACAAAAAGTGGGATTCGGAAAAGAACAGATATGAAGCAGGATATAGATAAAATACAACAAACAATTCAGGATGCAGAATTTGCTTTAGTCGTTGATTTACATCCTAATATTAACAAAATTATACAAGATTTAGCTCCACTTTTTAAAGAAGACGAGTCTTTAAAGGTTGCCCTAAAAGAAGATAATGGGAAAGCTCAATCTCTTTATGCACAAGCTCTTTGGATGATGGACAAAAAAATAGACGCAGCACCGTGGTTTTTTAAAGCAGCTGAATATCAAAATGAGGATGCTTTGCAAGAGATCAGTATAACTTCTTCTCAAGCTTTAACACTTTTAAACGAAGGTAAACATAAAGAGGCCCTAGATCAGTATATAAAGGATCTTAAAGAGCTCTTACATACTTATAGATCAGATTTAAACTTAACATAATTTTCTATCATTATTATATCCTTTCTTATTTTTTACTTTGGGAATTTTTTGTTACAAGAAACCATACTTGAAAATTTAAAAATTTAAAGATAGAATTATTAAAAAATAAATCAAGACGATGTTCTGTTACTTGAAATTGTGGTCCTAAAACTCTCTAATCTTTGATCTACGTTTCAAATATTGTAGTTTATATTTTTTAATATGAAAGGTCATGATAATGAAATTAAAATTTATTATCGTTTTTTTATAAGTTTAATAAGTTTTTCGGAAGCAACTTGGGCAATGCTACGAGTTAGAGATACAAGTTCTTCTGTCCAAGGAGATGAACAAGCGGATGGTATGTTTTCTAAATTTAGAAGTATGAGTGTTGATCACGCATATAGTCCTGCTACGTCCTATAACCCAAAAGGAAAAAGTGCCTATGGAGAGAGAAGTAAAATTTCTTTTAGAGGAGGGAGGGGAGGACATAAAGAAACGCGCCAAGAATATGCAGAAAGAAGAAGACGTATAGATGAAGAAAAACTGGAAAAAACCCGAAAATATGCTGAAAGTTTGGGCATTACAGGGGTAAATCATATGACTGCAGATACATTAAAAAGAGAAATTCAAGATAAAAAAGATCAAAAAAGACGGCAAAGAGAGCAAAAAGAATATGAGGAATTACAAGACCTAAGAAAGAAGGCAAGAAGTTTGGGAGTTTTTATGGCAGAGTTTGGTGATGCCCCTACGTTAAGGAAGGCAATCCAATCTAAGGAACATCAGAAAAGATTGGAAGAAAAAGAACGAGAAGGAAAAGAATTTATCCGTTCTCTCTTTGAATCAGATAGATATGAAAGTAATTCTTCAAGGTCATTCTCTTCTGGCACAAAGCGTGCTTCATCTTCTTCATCACGTCCTCTGCCACCTGGTACCTATGAAGTATTCACGTCAGGGCAACGTCCTGGTAAACGTCATTTCGTAACGCCTGCTGGCAGCCCTTCGTGCTCATCAAGAGACTGGCCAGAAGGCTGAGAAGAGGATAACATAAAGAGTTCTATCAAATTTCTGATGATGCTAGAGCAAAAAAATGGGAAGAGCCATAAAATGACCAAAACACCATTTGAAGATATTTTTCAGCGAATCTGCCAGAACTTGTTTGATGCAAAATGGTCTATTTAATCGAGCTTTTCATAAACCTTTCGGATCTGAAAGCCACGTCTTTTGGAAGACACTTGAAAAACGCGTCCAAGATACTCTCCCATAATCCCAATTCCTACCAAAAGAAGCCCAATTAAAAAATAAAGAATGGCAAAAAGCGTAAAGACACCTTCAGCTTCAGGGCCTATCGTTAATCTGCGGATAAAGAGATAAATGACGAGAAGTCCACTTAAAAATGAGACAATAAACCCGCAGAATGTAAATAATTGAAGAGGAACAAGCGAAAAACTTGTCATGAGATCAAAGGTAACCCGGATAAGTTTATAAAGACTGTATTTCGAATCTCCTGCGGCTCTTGGATCATGTCTTACAGGAATTTCTGTAGGATGGCCGGCCAACTTATAAGCAAGAGCAGGAATAAAAGTTGAACTTTCATGAAGACGTGCAATTTCATCCACAATTTCTCTTGAATAAGCTCTAAGCATACATCCTTGATCTGTCATTACAATATCTGTAATAAGACCCCTAATCTTATTCATAAGACGTGACGAATAGGTTCTAAAAATATTATCTTTTCGTCCATCTCTATAACTTCCGACGTAATCATATCCCTCATTCATTTTGGAAAGAACTTTAGGAATTTCCTCAGGAGGATTTTGAAGGTCGGCATCTAAATTAACAATAATTTGTCCTCTAACGCGCTCGAAAGCTGCGAGAATCGCCATATGTTGTCCAAAATTGCCATTAAATTCAATGATACGAACTTGATGGGGTCTTAAATCAAAATATGATTTGAGAATAAGAGCGGACCGATCTTTACTTCCATCATTGGTAAAAATAATTTCATAAGATGTGTTATTTTTTTGTGCATACGCATCCATAGTTTTTGTTAAACGTTCCCATAAAATGGGAAGGGTTTCTTCTTCGTTGTAGATAGGAACTACAATTGAAATCTCTGGCTTAAAAGGCGTTCTTTCAGAAGAAAGTTTTGTCTTTGTACTTTTTTTTAAGGGCTTATCAGAAAGAATTTTTGTCATAATGCATAGTTCCCTATCAAATGTTTTTGTTAAAAATAATAGAAAGGCTTTCAATAACGCGATCTTGATCTTCCTCACTCATAAGAGGAAAAAGAGGAAGACTAAAGATTCTCTCAGAAACCCACTCAGAATTCGGGAAGTCACCCACTTTATAGCCAAAGTTTTTTTGATAATAGGTAAAAAGATGAGGGGCATCATAATGAAGTCCAATCCCAATACCAAGATCTTTCATTTTTTGAATAAGGTCGTCTCTTGAGAATCCGACATATTCTATATTAAGGCAAGGAGCAAAAAGGTGCCATGAATGTTTATGCTCAAAGTTTTGAAGATGGGGGGGAAGAATAAGTTCTGGCCAGGCGTTCAATTTTTCAAGATATCGTGTTGCAAGCTTTGCGCGCTGATCGATAAAATTTTCAAGTTTTTTAAGTTGATGAATACCAATTCCTGCTTGGACATCTGACATGTTAAATTTTAAAGCAGGTTCAACAACGTCGTAATGTTGAGAACCTTTTTTTGTAAATCGATCCCAAATATCTCTGTCAATACCATGAAACCGAGCTGTGGAGAGTTTTTTTAAGAAGCGATCATGGTGAAGACTAAGAGCACCTCCTTCAATCGTTGTTATATTTTTATTAGGATGAAAACTAAAAACCTGCATGTCTCCAAAAGCGCCAATTCTTTTATTTTTATAACACGTTCCGATAGCTTGGGCAGCGTCTTCTATGACGACAAGATTATATTTTTTTGCAAGGTCATAAAGTGGGTCTAAATCAACAGAAAGGCCTGCAAAGTGAACAGGTAAAATAACACGTGTTTTAGAGGTAATGGCTTCTTCAATCTTTGAAATGTCGATATTATAAGTTTTTGGATCTATATCAACAAGAATAGGTTTGCCTCCTGCCATAACAATAGTGTTTAAGGTTGCAACAAATGTAAATGCTGTTGTTATGACTTCATCTTCTTCTTGAAGGTTAAGGGCTTTAAGAGCGATATATAACCCAGCTGTTCCAGAAGCTAAACTTAAAACATATGGGCAATTAAGATAATTCTTTAAGTCTTCTTCAAATTTTTGTACGCGTGGGCCTGTTGTGATCCATCCAGACTTAAGACATTGAATAACTTCTTGAATTTCATCTTCATTGAATGTTGGTTTTGAAAAAGGTAAAAAAGGTTTTTCTTCAGCTGCGCGCAACAAGGCAAACACCTCCCATAATGGTTAGAATCCCAAGAATACGAATTAAAGATAAGGGCTCATTTAATAAAAAATGTCCACCTAAAGCTGTAAAAACATAGCTTAAACTGACAAGGGGAAAAGCATATGTAACATCAACGCGTGAAAGAACTAAAAGCCAAATCCCAAGCGTCAAAGGTTGTAAGATGATCCCAATAATAATATACGGATTTCCTATAATTGAGACAAGAAAGGGACCTATATTCTTAAAGCAAAATTCAAAATGACCAATCGTCTGCATTCCGGTTTTTAGAAAAAGTTGTATGGTTGCATTTAAAAATGCACAAGACAAAATCATTAAAAAATAAAGCATTCTAGTTCCTTAAATTTAATGGTTACAAATCAATACATAATGACTTGAAGCAGCACAATTTGGAAGTTGTATTTTTGGCAAGAGAGGGATTAATTTTTTAGGAAGATTCATTTCCTCAAAGCTTTGAAGTGCATTTTTCTTGATAACGGCACAAACCTTTTGAGAAGAAGACCATTTTTTAGAAAATTCTGAAAGAGGTGCTACCCAAGGTGTAGATTCTTGGCTTATTCCAAACTTGAGTTCTCCTACTGAATCAAAAACAGGTATTGGATGCGGAAGATTTAGATATATAGCTAAATCAGGAGGATAGGTTTTAAGGGTTATAATTTCTGTTGAAGACGGGATCTTTTCTTGGATTGTAAAGGCAATGCTTTTTGTCGTTTGGTAAGGAATAAGAGAACCAAGAGAGGCAATAAAGATATAAAATATAAAAGTCCCCATAAAAATAATTATAATTTCTGGAAGAAGCCTTCTAAAACGTGTAATTTTTATGAGGAGGGGCCCTAAAAAAATCCCGTTCCAAAGAAAGAAAATACCAAAAGGGATATAAGGCGTAAGGGATTCAGAGATAACTGATGTGAAAAAAGAAAGACCAATAAGCCCACATGTTAAAAGAAAAAGGAGGCCAATATAAACTTTATATTCTAGGGATATTTTTTCCTGAATTTTTGTCTGGAGAAAGACCCCTATAAGAAGACTTAAACTGGGAAAGACAGGTAAAATATATGGGATAAGTTTAGAATTTGAAATGGAAAAAAATAGAAAGGTAAAAACTGTCCATATTAAAAGAAAGCCCTCTTTTTCATTTAAAAATCCTTCTTTTAAAAGAGTTTTTCCGATTTTTTTAAGAGTTTGAAAAGCATAAAAAATCCAAGGGAAAAGCCCAATGATCAAACAAGGGAGGAAAAACCAGAGAGGTTGGCTGCGTGAATGTAAGGTTGTTGTATATCTTAAAAAATGCTCATGAACAAAATAAAACCATAAAAATTCAGGATTTTCAAGGGACACAAGAATATGCCAAGGAAGAACAGTCAGTAAAAAAATAAAAAGTGAGGTTGGGAGATAAAGTGGCCATAATTTTCGCCAAAGCTTATAAAAAGTCAACCAAATCACAATAATTGGGCCCGCAAGCGCAAGTGTGACGACACCTTTTGTTAAAAAAGAAAGCCCTAAGAAAAAGCTTGCACCATACATACATAACCGTCTTTTTAGAGAAACAGGCGTATAAAATCCTGTTAGGAAGCTCAAGAGTCCCAAGCTTAAAAAAGTTGTTAAAGCCATATCCAGAATAACAATATGTGCCAATGCAAAATAAAGAGCAGAAGTCATAAGAGTGAGGGCAGCATAAAAGCCTGTCTTTCGACTAAAAAGAAATTGTCCCATAAGATAAATAGAAAGAACGCCAACAAGAGCAAGTATCATAGGAACAAGCCGTGCAGCCCATTCATTAATTCCAAAAGCTTTTAAGGAGAGTGCCTCCATCCAATAAAATAAAACAGGTTTTTCGAAATACTTTATCCCATTAAGCCGTGGCGTAATAAAATCATGTGTTAGAAGCATTTCTCTTGGGATTTCGACATATCTGCCTTCATCTGGATTGGCGAGAGGTCGTGATCCAAGAAATGCCCCAAAGAGTGTTGTCGCAAGAACAAAAAGGATAAAGAGATCTTGAAAAATGGGTTTTTTAAAAGAAGAAAAGAAGGGTGTCATTCTTAAATTTTATTTTTAAGGGTTGGAAAGGCAATCACATCTCGAATACTTGGAGAGTTCGTCAAAAGCATAACAAGCCTGTCAATTCCAATACCAAGGCCTCCGGTAGGGGGCATTCCGTATTCAAGTGCTTTCAAAAAGTCATAATCCATATGATGGGCTTCTGAATCTCCAGACTCTCGGTTTTTGACTTGGAGCTCAAATCGTTTTTGTTGTTCAACAGGATCATTAAGCTCAGAAAAAGCATTTGCAATTTCCCACGTATTGATAAAAGTTTCAAAACGTTCGACCAAACGAGGATCTGAGCGATGTGTTTTTGCAAGCGGGGAGATTTCAAGAGGATAATCTGTAACATGTGTCGGTTGAATAAGGTGAGGTTCAACACGTTCTTCAAATATTTTTTCAATGATTTTTCCCCAACCATCAGAAGCCTCAATTGCAATACCTAAGGTTTGAGCAGCTTTTTGAGCTTCTTCAGAATCTTTAATTTCCAAAAAATTAATACTCGTATGTTTTTGAACGAGAGAACACATGCTTTCTGCCTTCCAAGGAGATGTAAAATCAATCATTTTATCTCCCATAGGTAAAATAAGCGTTCCAAAAATCTTTTCAAGAACATGGGTTACAATGTTTTCTGTTAAACGCATGATATCGGTATAATCAGCATAGGCTTGGTAAAGCTCAAGCATTGTAAATTCTGGATTATGACGCGTAGAAATTCCTTCATTTCGAAAGTTTCTATTGATTTCAAAAACTTTGTCTGAAAGTCCACCGATGATTAAGCGCTTTAAATAGAGCTCTGGAGCGATCCTTAAGTAAAGTTCAGTATCTAAAGCATTATGGTGGGTTTTAAAGGGACGTGCTGCGGCGCCTCCTGGAATTGGATGAAGCATGGGGGTTTCAACCTCTAAAAAGCCTTGATCTTTAAGATACCCTCTTATTTCTTGTATAATTTCGGCGCGTTTTCGAAGTGTATGTCGTGTTTCTTCATTCATAATAAGGTCAAGGTAACGTTGTCTGTAACGTGTTTCTTGATCTTGAAGACCATGATATTTTTCTGGAAGAGGGTGAAGAGACTTTGATAAAATTTCAAAAGTTTGAGCATTTAAAGTTAATTCTCCCCGGGGCGTGCGACGAACACGCCCTTTAACACCAATAATATCTCCAATGTCCAAGAGTTTTAATTCTTCAAAATTTTGAGGGTTTAAAGTATCAGCATGGCAAAAAATTTGAATTTTTCCATCTTTATCTTGAAGATCAATAAACATACCACTGTTGCGTATGGAGCGGATACGTCCTGCAATTTGAGCATGGGTTTGAGTTTCCGCTCCTTTTTCAAGAGATTCAAATTGATGTTGAAGTCTCCCGGCGGTTGTCGTTGTCGTAAAGAAGGGAGGATAAGGATTTTTTCCAAGACCTCGATATTCTTCTATTTTTTTAAGGCGTGTTAAACGGAGTTCTTGTTCTAAAGCGGAATGAAGGTCAGGAGAAGAGGCATTCGTCATGATTGTCCTAAAGAATAAAGTTCAAAAAAAATTAAAAATCTATGCAAGTGAGGTTCCGCCTACTGTTAACGCTGAAATCAGCAAAGAAGGCTGGCCAACACCCACAGGAACATTTTGGCCATTTTTACCACAAGTTCCTACACCCGAGTCAAGATGCATATCATTTCCAATCATCGTAATTTTACGCATAATATCGGGGCCATTTCCAATCAGGGTTGCCCCTTTTATAGGAGAGGTTATCTTTCCATTTTCAATAAGATAGGCTTCAGAGGCAGAAAAAACAAAATTCCCAGATGTAATATCAACTTGTCCCCCTCCAAAATTGGCAGCATAAATTCCATTTTTAACAGATTTAATCATTTCTTCTTGGGTATGTGTCCCATTGAGCATGAATGTATTTGTCATACGTGGAAAAGGAAGAGCTGTATAGTTTTCGCGTCGGCCATTTCCAGTGGGTTTCATTCCCATGAGACGTGCATTCAGACGGTCCTGCATATACCCCACGAGAATTCCGTCCTCAATGAGCACCGTTCTTTCCGTTGGCGTCCCTTCATCATCAATGGTCAAAGACCCTCTGCGATCGGGGAGCGTCCCATCATCTATGACTGTTACGCCCTTGGAAGCAACTTGTTTCCCCATTAAATCAGAAAAAATAGAGCTTTTTTTACGATTAAAATCTCCTTCAAGTCCATGACCGACTGCTTCATGTAAAAGAACTCCGGGCCAGCCTGATCCAACAACAACTGGCATCTCACCCGCAGGGGCTGGATGGGCATCACAATTTAAAAGAGCTTGTCGCAAAGCTTCGTGAACATAAAACTTCCAAGTTTCTTCATTGATAATGCGGTCATATAAGAAACGCCCGCCGCCACTATAGGATCCTGTTTCCATACGGTTGCCTGTTGAAACAAGAAGACTTATGCTCAAGCGAACGAGGGGCCTGATATCTTCTCTCAAGGATCCATCAGATCTTAAAATGGAAATACGTTGCCACTCTCCAGCCAAAGAGACCATCACTTGTTGAACACGAGGATCGAGATCTCTTGAAAAAGCATCAATCTTAGAGAGTAGATCTACTTTTTTTTCAAATGAAATACCCTGGAGAGGATTGTCATCCGTATAAAGATGTTGATTTGTGCGCTGCGGAGAAAGATCAACCACACCTGTATATCCCTTCGAAAGAGAGTGGGTTGTTTTAATGGCGCGTTCAAGGGCTTGAGCTGAAAGCTCTGAAGCATGGGCGTAAGCAGTAGCCTCTCCAATTACTGATCTTAAGCCAAATCCTTGAGTAACATCAAAGCTTGCACTTTTAATGCGTCCATCTTCGAGAGAGAGGCTTTCTGAAAGGGTGTGTTCGAGAAAAAGTTCGCCATCATCTGTGTGTTGCAAAGCGCTTTCAACCGCTTTGATGGTTTTATCTTTGTCGAGCGCATTTTCATGAAAAAAAAGTTCATCATTTGAAACTTCTTCTGTTGAAGGCTTCAAAGAGGCGGGGGCTGACAAAGAGGTCATTATCAAATTCCTTAAGCATATGAAGATTTAAATAAAAAGTAAGCCAGTATTTTCTCGTAAAGATTACCTATAACAAAGTATTTCAAATATTATAAGTCCTTATATAAAAAAAATTCGGCTGTAAGAGCATGGTTTTTAATGATTTAATCATTGTTTAAAGGTTTAATATTGGGGAAGGGTTCTTTAAATTTGAAATTACTTCCATCTTTAGCCCGGATATTGCACGAGAGGAGTGGTAAAACCTTTAATAATCCTTTATAAATAAAGGGATTTGCAATGAAAATAAAAAAAGTTTTACCATGACAAACTGTAATAGACCTGCTGCGTAAGTAAAAAGAAAAAGGAAGATTGAGGAAGTGAAGATTCGCTTTTTCTCAGAAGCTTTCAAAGAGAAGGAAATCCATTCTTAACATAAGTTCAACATAAGAAATAATTAAGGCATTGAAAAAATTGAATTTTTAGAGAAAGGGATGATAACTCTCCCCTAATTGCGTTAGCCTGGATATTGCATGAGAAAACAAAAAATAACTCTCAATCCGATACAAATAAAGACTTTTAAGCGTTTAATAAAAATACAAATTGTATTTTTGATTTTTTGCCATAAATGACCTGGATTCTAGATATACTTTAAGCTTTTTAAGAAAATGTAAGCTCTTCGTGAAATATCCAGGTTAGTTTGGATGAATTATGATCTCTTTCTCTGAAAAGTCAATTTTTTCAATGTCTTAATTATTTTTTATGTCGAACTGACGTTAAAAATAAAAGTTAGAATTTTTGCTCTAACTTCACTTCAAGGCTTCATTTTTGAAGAGATAGATTTTTATTACTTTTTTCTTTTGACAAGACACATGGCAGAAACAACTTTACACTAGACTTCTTTCGAAACTCAAGAGATAAGCTCCCAGTTATAAATGCCGGCAATTAAATTGAAGCGAAGACCAAACCTCTTTCGCCTATTTCTATATTTGTCAGAAATGATTTTAAAACGTTTAAGCATTCCAATAACATTTTCATTCAAGACACGTTCACTGGCTAATTCCTTATTACGCTTCTTATCTTCTTTTGTAAGAGGATGTTTTTTGCTTCGCTTTTTAGGAAGCTCGGAATTTATATGAAGCTTGTGTATTCCTTGATATCCGGTATCTGTTATAACTCTTACTTTAGATTGGATATATGTCTTAGATTCCTTGAACACTCTAAAATCATGTCTTTTCCCATGAGAAAAAGACATACAAATCACTTCTTCTGTCTTTTTGTCAATCACAACTTGGCTTTTTAGGGTATGTCTCTTCTTCTTTCCTGAATAATAGTTTCTTTGCTTTTTTTTGGCCTTTCTATTGGACTTTCTGTGGAATCGATCAGAATAACTTTATATTCTATATCATTCTTCAAGAGGGCCTTCCGTCCTGGAAGAGCAAAATCTTTATGCTTGACCAATGTGTCTTCTATCCATTTAATCGCTTTATAGGCTGAGCTTTCACTGATTCCATAACTCTGGCTCGTATGAAAATAGGTGCGATACTCTCGAATATATTCCAATGCCATCAACAGTTGATCCTCAATGCTTAACTTATTCTTTCTTCCTCCTCGGGATTTCTTTTGTTTATCGGCTTCCTTTAGAATATTAACCATTTTTATAAATGTTGGATGCTTAACTCCTGTTAATCTTCTAAACTTTTCTCTTCCTAATTCTTTGATCTGATTGTATTTCTTCCTCCAATCAGATTCTTTTTACATATTTTTATTTAAAAAGATAGTTTCGAAAAAGGTCTACTATCAATAAGCATATTTCGCCCGAGCCTATAGGTACGGTTATCATGCCTTTGTTTTTCAACATCAGTGATAGTTAAGCTAGCGTATTCGGGAAATTGCTCCGCTAGGAGATTATGTGTAAGATCAAGGGTTAGAATAATCGATTTGTCGTTCATAATGTTACCTCTATCACCGTTACTGGGTGAGACTTAAATTCATCCATACCCATTTTCCTCTTATGTTTTCTTTACGGTAGAATGAGTTTTTCCATTGTTCTGGCATTTTTTGGAGCAATATTTAACATCATCCCAAACTTTTTCCCATTTTTTTCTCCATGTGAAAGCTCGCTGACACACAACGCATATTTTTTCTGGAAGATGATTTTTCTTAACACCTTTTGGCATTAAAGCTTCCCATCGTTCATTGTTTTTAAAATATCAGAAGCTTTGGCAATAATGGCGCTTTTTTTAGATACTTCGAACTTATCCCATGTCGCATACATAAAAGACAAGCGGGGAATTTTTGAAAACTTATTACGATGCTTATAGAGGAAACTCCAATACAAGGCATTAAAGGGACAGGCTCTGGGGCCCGTCATATCTTTCACATCATAATAACACTGTTTACAAAAGTTACTCATTTTATGGATGTATTGGCCGCTTGCAGCATAAGGCTTGCTTGCAACAATACCCCCATCTCCAAAAAGGGCCATGCCAAGGGTGTTGGGCATTTCCACCCATTCATAGGCATCACTATAAACAGCTAAATACCACTCTTGTACTGCTTTGACATCTACGCCCGTAAGAAGGGCAAAATTTCCTGTCACCATGAGGCGTTGAATGTGGTGGGAATAGGCATGAATTTTAGTATGAGAAACAGCCTCTGAGACACAGGCCATGTGCGTGCTACCTCCCCAGTAAAACTCAGGAAGCGGTGTTTTTGCCTCAAGGTTATTAAGCTCGCCATATTCAGGCATTTTGAACCAATAAATTCCCCGGATAAATTCTCTCCACCCAAGAACTTGACGGATAAACCCTTCGGCTGAATTAAGTGATACTTTACCAACTTTATAAACTGCTTCAGCTTTTTCACATACTTCAAGGGGCAGCAAAAGACCTATATTGATATAAGATGATAAAAGAGAGTGAAAAAGATAGGCTTCACCCTTAAGCATGGCATCTTGGTAATCACCAAAGTGTGGCAAAATTTTATCAATAAAATGATCCAACTCCATCAAAGCTTGATTCCGTGTGATGGCATAATAAAATGGATCTAAATCACCGAAATGGTGATTAAAATGATTGCGAACCAAATCTAAAACGCTTTTTAAGATGTCTGATTTTTTATGGCTAATGCGTTTTATGGGTATGATGTTTGAGGATGGGGGTTTACGGTTTTCCTTGTCATAGTTCCAAAGCCCTCCCGCGGGAGATCCATCAGATTCCATGAGAAGATTATACTTTTTTCGCATCGTTCGATAAAAGTATTCCATGCGCAGCTCTTTTTTATTCTCTGCCCACTGCTTAAATTCATCTATACTGCATAAAAAACGATCATCCGAAAAAATTTCTACATGCACATTTAAAGATTTTTCCCATGATTTTATAGTCTCTTGGAAATGATATTCACCGGGCTCTGTGACAATAATTTTCTGAATGGAATGATCATGAACAGCTCTTTTGACTTCACCCGTTAAATTATGCGTATTGAATGGGTTATCAAAATCAATATACTTAACATTAACCCCCTTAAATCTTAACTCTTCGGCAAAATGACGCATGGCTGCAAACCATAGGGCAATTTTTTTTGGATGATGGGGAATACGTGTCACTTCATCCCGTAACTCACACATTAGGACGATATCATTGGGCTGAATATTCTTTAATGAAGAAATAGAATGAGATAACTGATCCCAAAAAATAAAGCGTAGTGTTGTCATGAGGTGTATCCTAAAAATTAAAGCTCATTTGTTTTTTTACCTCTTTAGATTTTTTTATGGATGATTGACGGCTGCCTAATTTTGTATGGGTCGCCTTCGCTATTTCCTTAAAACCAGCACTTTTTCTGCGTTCGAATATTTTTTCTTTGGCATACTGAAGAGATTTTTCATGATCCACAATGGGTTTTATATAAAATTTATCAAATCCTTCATATTTCCAGGGTTCATGAATAAAAGATTTTGGAATATTTTTGAGCTCTGGCACATACCTCAAAATAAATTTTCCATCTGGATCATGGTCGAATGATTGCTTTATAGGGTTATAAATTCTAATAGTATTAATGCCTGTAACGCCCGATTGCATTTGAAATTGAGCATAATGAATGCCTGGTTCATAATCCGTAAAAAGACCAGCCATATAGGGGGCTGTTTTTCTCCAATCAAGCCACAAGTGATAGCTTGCAAAAGATACAAGCATCGCTCGCATGCGAAACGTAATCCATCCATTTTGTATAAGGCTTCGCATACAGGCATCAACCAAGGGATAACCTGTATTACCAGACTTCCACGCTTGGAAATAGTCCTCTCTAAAGGAAAATTCTCGCATGCCTTCAAAAGCTCGATGCATGCACTGTGTTTCAATTTCTGGTTGTTGTTCCAGCTTTTGGACAAAATGACAACGCCATGCGAGACGAGACAAAAAAGACCGTAGATTATACTGTAAATCTTTTTCCTGTTGCCCCTGGTTTTTTAAGTCTTGAATTTTTTGCTTGGTTGCCTGTTCAATTTCACGTACCGATAATGTGCCATAAGCAATATGAGCACTGAGCCGGGAGCAATGACCGGCAGAAATACCAGGTTTGGAGATTGTGAGCATGTATTTTTTACTACGCTCTTGCAAAAAAGAGTCGAGTGTCTTTAAACCTTCTATGCGCCCTCCCGCCTGAACCCTTCCTCCAGTATTTTTTCCAAACAACGGATGGTCTTTAGAGGCAATGGATTCTGTTGTAATGCCTTTGTAAAAAGAAATACCCTCGGGGGCAGGTAAAATCTCTTGTGCCATGCGTGTATTGCGCAAATAAGACCATTCATCTCTATGTTTCAGACGACGCACGACGCTGTTTGATGGGAATTCATGCCAAAGAATACCGTTTTCTCTGCACCATTTTTCCACAGCAATATCACGCTTAAAAGTCCATGCGTTTCCTGTCTCTTCATGAGACCATAATGTGAATAATCCTAATTGCTTTCGAAAATCTTCCAAAACATCAATGACATTGGCTTTTCGTATAATGAGTTTGCCGCCATGTTCATAAAAAACTTGATTTAAGTCTCGTAAGGTATCGTGGATAAAATACCAATGCCGCCATGAGGTATCAGGTTGTTCCCATAGTTCAGGTTCAATGATATACAAAGGTATAATTTCACCAGATTGCGCAGCTTTAAAGAGAGGTGCATGATCTTTGATGCGTAAATCACGTTTAAACCATACAATATTCATTCATAGTGCTCGTATTTTTTACTATGTTTTGCAAAGCGCCCTGAAACACGCTTTCTCCACAAACAAAAGCTCGATGGTTTCAAGGATTTTCGCATCAAGGCAATGACCTTATTTTGAGATAATCCTGTTGTTTTATGGATGGTCTCAAAAGAAGTTTTATCACACCATGCCATAGCGATAATATCGCTGATCTCTTTTTCGTTCATGGAAAAATCTCTTTTCCATCCCACGCAAAGCATTTGCCGCTTTTATCAGGTGTTAAAGATACTATAACCTGAAGCAATTTTTCTACGGATTGATGGGGGGTGAATAATTGTTCTTTAGGAATATTCTTATGAAAGGGTCTCGATAAATTTGTGTCCACCGTTCCTGGGTGGAGACCTACAGCAATTGCATTTTTATTACGTCGTCCTATTTCAATAGCCGCATTTTTGATGATCATATTCAATGCAGCTTTTGAAGCCCGATAAGCATACCATCCTCCCAATTCATTATCAGAAATACTGCCTACGCGCGCAGAAAGTACGGCAAATACAGAAGTCTTATCGCGATTTAAATGAGGTAAAAAATATTTAGCAATCAACGCAGGAGCAATCGTATTGACTTCAAAAATGGTTTGAAATTTCTCTCTAGATAGCTCTTTTATAGATTTTTCCGGCATAATATCTTGATTATGGAGTATGCCATTAGTGACGATCACAAGATCAAAAGGCCCCGTTTTGGATGCAATATTCGCTGACTCAGCAATAGAATCTTCCTTTGAATAATCAATTTCATATGGACCTTTGCGAGAAAAGGCATACAGGTTTGCCCGTGGATATTTTTGATATAATACCTCAACAAAGGCTTTCCCAATACCTCCTGAAGAACCTATCACAGCAATATTTTTTAAGTTTAGCATGGTAATTCATTCCTGACATTTAATGGTGCTAATATTTTTGAAAGTGATTCTTGAATTGTTGGATAAAAAAAATTGAAATCCATAGTTGACTGCTTTTTTCGGTAAGACCTTTTCTTCATTTAGCATAATCTCTTCTGCCATTTGAACAAAAATGATTTTAAAAACAAATTCTGGTGTTTTTAAAAAGCATGAATGACTCAAAACACCCGCAAGGGCTAAGGAAAACTCTTTATTCGTCATAGGATTGGGGGAGGTGGCGTTCACAGGTCTTTTGAGACTTTCTTGGCGTATAATAAGAAGAATGAGTTCAATAAGATTATCTTTATCAATCCAAGACAACCATTGTTGCCCATCACCAATTTGACTGCCCAGCCCTAGACAAAAACTTGGAAAAAGCTTTGCGAGCATTCCTCCCTCTTGTTCAAGAACAGGACCAATTCTTAAAAGGACGGTTCTTATGCCTTGCGCTTTGCCATGAAAGGCTTCCTTTTCCCAAGCATCACAAAGGGCTGTAGAAAATGATCCATTATAGGATTCTGGAACATCTGTTTCCGTAAATGTTTTAAGGTTATGAGTTCCATAATACCCTACGGCTGAAACACTGATGAATAATTCGGGTGGTTTGTCTTGTGCTTTCATATATTCTACAAGGGCTTGGTTGGTTGATAAACGATTGCTGTAAATTCTACTTTTTGAATGCTCTGTCCAACGTTGTGCAATGATTTAGCCAGAAAGATTAATTACGATATTTATAGACGTATTTTGAATATCGGTTAAACTATGAGGTATTGTAAAGTTGTTTCTGTAAATTCAGAAAAAAGTATGAAAGTGACGGTCCATAAATTAACCTTAGTTCGACATAAGAAATAATTAAGACATTGAAAAAATTGACTTTTTAGAGAAACA
>JAFEBT010000041.1 GCA_018242545.1 Pseudomonadota bacterium | reverse complement strand
TCGGAGTCTGCCAATGACTCAATCTAATTTTACACCTCTTGACGGGACTCTATCAGAAGATGCTCAACTCTAAAGCTCTGATCAATGTTGAATGGATTAATACTAAGAATTCCTTGAGCGGCATTTTTAGCTGTTATAGGATGATTTTTTACAAGATAAGCTTGCTCTTCAGGACCCATGCTACTAAGACGTTCATGAAGAGCATTTAACCGACGAGGTTCTTTATCCCAGAGATAGTTAATGTTAGAGAGAAAGGGTAAGTCTTTACCCGTTTTTTCATCAAAAAAGAATTTTTCTTCAAAGGGTGCGAAATGAGAGGCATCATTTTTAAAAGAGCTGACAAGATCATTTATGCTATCATAGTCAGAAGGAAAATAATCGTTATTATCAAAAACTCCAAATCCTTCTCTTACAAAGCCAACATACTGAGCCGCTTTAACTTCATCTGGGTTCTTAATATCAATAAGTCCTTTTCCAATGAGGTAAGCCATAATCGTTTTATTGGGACTTTTTTTGATAATACTCATTTGATCTGGAGTTATGTCTTTTAAAATTGCGCCTTGAAGCGCCCTTTCGATTATAATACGAGCCCCTTCTTCTGAAGCAAGAAGATTCGGAATATCTTTAAGAGGAATTCCTAAAGTGAGAAGATCTTTGACATCTGCCAATTGTGAAACTTTTACGCCTTCCTTGATAAGAATCGCAGTTGTTTTAGGATCGAATCCTTGCTCTATAAAGATTATTGCATCATCAGTTTGTTTTACTGTAATGCCTTCTTTGAGGATTGCAATAACAGTGTCAAACGCCGAGCTGTAGCCCTTGCTTATGAAATACTCGTGGCGCCAGAAGTAGTCAGCAAGTTTATCAATAAGTTTATGAACTTCCATAAATTCAGAAAGTTTTATATCAACTTTCATGAGCTCAATAGCTTGCGCTACATTAAAACACGGCCCCTTTGAAAACCGCTCCCTAAAGTTAGTCAATTCTGTAATAACTTTTAATTCTTTAGAGTGAGCAAGGGCAAATTCTAAATCTGATTCTGATAATCCATCTAGATTAAGAACGCTTGGCGAAATTCCTTCTCTCATAAGGGTTAATGTTGTTGTAATTTCTTTGGGATTAATTTTACTTTTACCACGGATGAAATCCCTAACGTCTTGAGCTGGCACTCCTACTTTTAATAACTCTGCAATTTCCTGAGAATGACGACTGGGTATACGATCTTTTACAAGAACAATGGTATTTTCTAAAGATATACCTCCCTTTATGAAATTTGCAGCTTCTTGAATGTCGGAGGGTATCTCGTCATTAAGGGTTTAGGTATAGAAGCTAGTGGCGAGAGTAATTGCATTTTTATAGTTTATACCTTGATTTATTAAAAATTCAACTGATTGAACTTTTTTAGATTTAAGGAGATCAGCGATCTCTTGGACTTGAACACCTTTTTTTGCTAAATTTGTCGCAAAAGTGACAGCTCCTATAATATTGTAGGACCGGCTCGCTTGTTCAAGGGTTTTTGCTGATTGTTCGTCAAAAATTCCTGATCGCATAAAATCTACTGTTCCTACCACTCTCTTATCTTCTCCTTCAAGTGCAGCAGCAAGAGAAAAAGAAACAGAAACAGGGGAAATTATAATGCTTCCCACAAGCATTAGAATGACAAAAATCCTATTAAATGTTTTTTGAGAAATTAAAATAGAATATTTATTTGAAGAAGTGAGCGTGGTGAAGAACATATTTCCTCTTATCATTGTTATATTTCTTATTTTTTCTTTCTTAAAAAGTAAAGGAGCGAAGCGTAAAATTCAATTCATTTTTTTAAAATGAGCCGCAAATATTAAAAAATAGATTTTGTGGCTAACACAAAGGCAAATATTTAAAATATTTTTGATTGTATCATAGAATAAGGTGGGAAAATGACATTTTCCATTTTTTATAAAGTGGATTTTTTGTTAATATGAAAAGGTCAAAATTTAGGAGAAATTTCAATGGAAAGTCAAACAATGTTGCGCGTTGATTCAAAAGGACGGATCTGTGTTAGTAAGTTGGTTGATCCTTCTGTCAGCAGTTTCCGTGAATTTATAGATACAAATCATCGTATTATTTTAGAACCTTATGTAGAAATACCTTTTAGAGAACAAGGACTCTATGAAAATCCAGACGCTCTTGATCTTGTAAGACGGGGAATAGAAGAGTCTGCCCAAGGAAAACTCGAGAGCAGAGGCAGCTTTCAGCAATACGATCAAAATTAATGTAAATGACTTTCAAACTTCTTTTTACAAAGCAGGCGGGAGAATCTTTTGATAAAAGAGGTAACCCCCCTTTCTTTTAAAGCAAGCAAAAACCATAAAAAAGGCTCTTAGTTATTAAGAAAAAAATCCAAAACATCCAACCTTAAATACACATAAATATACTTCTCTCATCGGAAAACAGGGAGAAGATATTTTTGAAGCTCATGCAGAAAATAATACCCTAGGAGCCTATAGAATTTTTTGGCATTATGGTCCAGGAAAAAAAGAAATAACAATGATTGCTATCACGCCTCATCCTTAAATATACCAACTCGGCAAAAAAGCCCAAGCCTCTTTACTTTTAGAAGGCTTTCTTATTATAAGAAAAGAGATGCGAATTATTAAAAATGAAGATTGCCTCCTGAGAGGATGTATTTATTTAAAAAATATTTAAACTTAAAAACTTTCAATGAGATAAAACACATGGGCACACAACCAGGAGAAACTTCCAACACGAAACTAACACCTATGTTGATGCAGTACATGGATGTTAAAAAAGCACATCCGGACTGTTTGCTTTTTTTTAGATTGGGAGATTTTTATGAGCTTTTTTTTGAAGATGCCCAGAAGGCCTCTAAAGCTCTGGACATTACTTTAACGCGGCGTGGAAAGACGGGAGAAGAGGAAGTTCCCATGTGTGGTGTTCCTTTCCATGCGGCGGATAGTTATTTAGCAAAATTGATTCGTCAAGGATTTAAAGTTGCCATTTGTGAACAACTGGAAACACCTGATGAAGCCAAGAAAAATGCAAAAAACACGGGTGGAAAACCGATTGTTCGGCGTGATGTCGTCCGTATTGTAACGCCGGGCACCTTAACGGAAGAGGCGCTCTTAGATCCCCATCATCATAATTATCTTGCGGCTCTTGTTGTTGAAGGAGAACGGGCAGCTTTTGCTTGGGTAGACGTATCCACGGGAGATTTTCTATTGGAAAGCCTTAAAGTTCAAGACCTTCTTTCTTCACTTGAAAGAATGAATCCTTCGGAAATTCTCCTTAATGAAGATCTTCTCCAACAAAAAGAAATAGAAACTTCTTTAAGATCTTATCAAAAAAATCTAACTTTTCTTCCAAAAGCACGATTTGATGAAAAGAATGGTGAACAACGTTTAAAGGAAATTTTTAAAGTTTATACCCTCTCAGGATTTGGGTCTTTTTCTGCGGAAGAATTTTCAGCAGGAGGCGCACTCGTAGATTATGTTCTTTTAACCCAAAAAGGAAAGATTCCGCATCTGAGGCGCCCTCAAAAAATTCAATTTCATCATTACCTTGAAATCGATGCAGCAACACGGCGTACGCTTGAACTTACGCAAACCCAAACAGGAGTTATGGAAGGAAGCCTTTTTTGGGCACTTAATCGGACGGTGACACCCTTTGGAGGGCGTCTTTTAAGTCAAAGACTTAAATCTCCTTTAAAAGATCCTCTTAAAATAGAAGAACGGTTGGAAGCTGTCGATTTTTTTGTAAAGAATCAAACTCAACGTGAAAGTCTTCGAAATCTTCTAAAGTCAATTCCTGATTTGAATCGAATTTTAGGAAGGTTATCCCTCGGACGCGGAGGTCCTCGGGATATAGGAGCTCTTTTGATGGCTTTGGAAAAAGTATCAGCCATTAAGACTCTTCTTACAGGTTCTTATGAAAAAGGATTTTGTAAAATTTTGAAAGATCTCTTTATGGATCTTACGCCTCTCCTCGAGCTGCAAGATCATATTCGGAAGGCCTTAGATTTTACACAGCCTTTACCCATCCTTGCGCGTGAAGGGGGATTTATTGCACCGGGTTTCCATACAGAATTGGAAGAATATCGCCTTTTGAAAACCGATGGCCATTCTTTAATTTTAGATCTTCAAAAGGAATATACTGAAAAGACAGGAATTGGAAATCTTAAAATTAAACATAATAATATTTTAGGATATTTCATCGAAATCACAGCCTTAAATGCCTCTAAAATGGATATGACTTTTATTCACAGACAAACACTTGCAAATGTCATGAGATATACAACAGGAGAGCTTTCCGCTTTAGAAAATAAAATGTTTGAAGCTTCAACTAAAATTCTTCAAATTGAACTTGATCTTTATGATACGCTTGTCAAAGATGTCATGAATCATGCAATTGAGATTAGTCAAATGGGACATGCCCTTGCAGCTTTAGATGTTTATTCAGCGCTTTCTTTTGTTGCGATTGAAGGTAATTTTGTAAAACCCATCGTGGATGATTCTTTGATTTTTAATGTCGAAGAAGGGCGGCATTGGGGCGTTGAGTTATCTCTTAGAAAAAGGGGATATACTGAATTTGTTTCAAACAACTGCGCAAGTTTTTCAAATCAGACTTTGTGGCTTATAACAGGTCCTAACATGGCTGGAAAAAGCACTTTCTTAAGACAAAATGCCCTGCTTGTTGTTCTTGCTCAAATGGGATCTTTTGTGCCTGCAAAGAGAATGCATTTAGGTGTTGTCGATAAGCTTTTTTCGCGTGTTGGAGCCTCTGATGATCTTGCACGGGGACAATCTACGTTTATGGTTGAAATGATTGAAACAGCTGCAATTTTAAATCAAGCAACCGAGAAATCTTTTGTGATTCTTGATGAAATTGGACGTGGAACATCAACGTATGATGGACTTTCAATTGCTTGGAGTTGCTTAGAATATCTTCATACAAAGATCGGATGTCGAGCTCTTTTTGCGACCCATTACCATGAATTAACAGATTTGAAAGAAACGCTTTCGCGCCTTTATATTGTTCATATGTCGATTCAAGAGTGGGAAGGGAATGTTGTTTTTCTCTATCGCGTTCAACTTGGCAAAGCCCTTAAATCTTATGGTCTGCATGTAGCGCGTCTTGCAGGCCTTCCGCCTGCTGTTCTGAGTCGAGCAGAAGAAGTTCTAAAAACACTCGAATCCCAGCCTGAAAAATCTACTAACTCTCCTAAGATAAAAGAAACACCCCTTCCTCTTTTTGAACATAAAAAGGAATCTAGGATCGAAAAAGCACTTAAAGAAGTAAACCCTGATCTTCTTTCACCGCGGGAAGCTCTTGAAAAGATATATTCCTTAAAAGCACTTCTAGAAAAATAAAAAATAAAAATTCTTGAATTTAAAAAAAAAGACCTATATTTTAAAAATAGAAAAAATTTGTCTTTTATTATTGTAATTTTTTTAACTGAAAGCTTTTATAATGACTATATTTTCAAATAAATATTTTAAAATTTTTACAATTGTGTTTTCTTTTTACAGCAACATGATTTCTACTCAGCCTTCTTATAGTATGGCTGATAGTCTGAACATGAATTTGGATGAGCGTGCTGAACTTGTAAAAAAATTAAAAACACAAATGAGAGAAGAACTTTCTTATCCCGAGGGATTATTTTCACTTTTGTCCATGCCCAGAGAGCCTATGCCAACAGGATTGGTAAAAACACAGACGGAGCGTGAAGATTGTCTTAGAGCGTACCACTATAATCTTAGGCTGAATACTTTTGATCAAGCAGCTGCGCTGATGTGTCGAGAAGAAATGGAAAGGATCTTCCCTGGTGATTGTTCTGCAGACGAAAAATATCTTGAAGCTTTCAAAAAGCTTATTTTAGAAGGAAAAAATAAAGACGAAATATCTCGTCGTCGTCCATTTATCGTATTTTTTGCTGGGACTGGTTTTCTGTATTGGCAACATAGGGACATTGCTTGGAATATTTTAGCACCATTTCGGAATTTAGATGATGCAAAATCAGGTTGTAATTTGAAACTAAATTTTCTTCTTTCTATGGCTGGAGATATTTTTTCTTCTTTTTCGGAGAGAGAGATGGCTTTAAATCAGATTGATATTCAATATTATCTTGATAGTGATGGGCAGGAAAAAGAAAAAATTTCATTTGAAGAGCGCCAGAGAATAGAAGAAGTAAAAAAAGCT
Source organism: Pseudomonadota bacterium (assembly GCA_018242545.1). Lineage (NCBI taxonomy): Bacteria > Pseudomonadati > Pseudomonadota > Pseudomonadota bacterium. The sequence goes on along the minus strand of JAFEBT010000041.1, from coordinate 10,283 downwards.
TTTGAAGAAGAATCATCTTCCTCAGAAATTCTTTTCACAAAATGCATGGAGCGGGCCATGAAAACTTTGCACCCAGCTCCATGGGAAGAATTTAGACCGCAATATAGAACTGACGCGGTGAAATTAGAAATGATGTTACAAGTTTCAGGACGCTTTCTGAAGGAAATACTAGAAGATGATAAGATTGATTATCACACAAGATTTAACATTGCAGATTTTCTTCATGATCTAGCCTTTAGGGGAAACAACCCAGAAGTTTCAGGGGAAAAATTATCAAAAATTGGAAATTCTTATTTAAAAGCTCTTTCTCATAATCCTAATGCACCTTTTGATATTCGTTTTAATGCAATTGCGAAAATTCTTAACACCTCTGGATACAATGATTTTTCTTCACAAGAAAAGAGTGATGCTCGGCACGTACTCCTGGACATCGGCTTGCAAGAAAGCACCCCTTCTGAAAATCGGTTGAGAGCTTTCTTTTATCTTTCTGTATATAAGGATGCGTCCATTGCGGAAAACGTTATAAAAGAAGGCTATCCTCTTATAGAAAGAATCTTTCTAAACCCTCAGGAGTCTATAAAAATTAGGCAGAAAGCTTCAAGTTTCTTTACAGAAAAGGGAAGTCTTTATGGGGTAACTCATACTAACTATATTCCTTATACTTTTTATCATCGACCAAAAGAGAGAGGGGAAAGAGATAGAGAGCTTCTTTTATCTGTTATTAAAGATGTAGGACAACCACGTGAATTTCGAAAAGCCCTTGTCGATTATATGCCCTATGGTGAAAAACAGGCTCTTTCACGAGAAATTGAGGACACATATTTTCTTTCTGTCTTACCGTATTTTAATACAGAAAGAGAAGACATGAAACCCAAATAAATTCTTAAATTACACTTTACAATTAATTTAAAATTTGCCTCCTAAATCATTAAGGAGGCTAAATTTTTTATTTATAATAAAGGAGAGATGAGATTTTTAAAATCTTTTTAAAGAATTGAAAATTAAAGAAATATAATTTATTATAAATCATCAAAACTATAAACTAAGTGTATATTTGTAGTATTAAAAATTCTCTTTGAATATGATTTTTTGAGCTTAATGAAAAAGAGTTACAAAATTTTAAGAATTTTTGAAGAAAGACATAAAAAATGGCTTATAAATGGAATTTTATAATAATAGGGACTTTTCTTTTTCTTTTTAGCATGCTCCAACAAGGGGTTTGTTTTGAGGATAAGAGTGAGGCTCTGGAAAGAGCAGAGAATAGTTCTACTCCTTTAAAAGATACTTCAAACACTGTTTCTTCTAAAAGAGGGCCGGAAGGTCTTGAACAAGATGTCAGTAAAGTAGTTGATATGTCTCCTTCAAAACGGCTTAAACAGAAGATAAAAGTAACTTTAAAAGGTGCACGTGACCTTGATGGTTTTATTGAAAACTTTGATCATTCTTTTAACAAGATCTCCCTTACCCTTGAAAATATAGGAAATAGTGAATTATTAAGGCTCCTTGCCTTTCTTAAAGATAAACAGCTCATATTAGAGGGCTTAAAGTTTGAGCCTCCAGTTTCTCAAGGGATGGATTTTTCTTTTATTGATGAGAAAGGGGCCATAGATTTTGCGAGATTTGTAACAGAAAATAAAAGTTTTTTTTCTTCTTTTAAAATCTTTGAAATGTCGGGTCATTCAATTCATTATAAAGGACTTGCAGCTCTTTGTAGAGCTTTTAGCTCTTTAGGGAGTTTAAGGACTTTTTGTGTAGATGATATAGGGGAAGACGAATCTGAGGCAGTAAGAAATACCCCATTCGAAGAAGGATTAAAAACTCTCTTAAGAGGTTGCAAAAATTTAAGAAAGCTAAGCCTTATCAACGCTTTGTCTTTTGATAGTATTTATCATATAGCGGAACATTTTTCAAAACCTCCCCTTACATGGTTAGATTTGTCGGCTAATTTTTTCGATGGAGAAAATGCTAAAATACTTCTTAGATTTTTAAAAGGAAAGAAAGATCTAAGACTTGTTTTAAGAGAGAATAATATTTTACCAGATGAGATTACAGAATTAACAAAAGAAAACTGGGGTTTTGAGATAGATTTTGAAGATCAAGATATTAAAAATCCAGAGCTTGATTTTAGTTAATGTGTCAGTATTCAAAGTTTTTGAAAAACAATCTTTTCAAAGAAAGAAACCTTCTTTAAAGTAAAAATAAATGTTTTTAAATACTCAAAAAAACATTCAAAAATAATGGGTGGCTTTAATTTTAAGATTTGATGGATGGTTTTAAAAATTAATCAAAAACAAAAACCTTTTTTAATGACAGACCATGATCTTGAAATTCTTAATTTCATTAACACGTTTGGATTTTGTGAACGTCTTCAGCTTGAGAAAAAGTTTAATCTCGTCCCTTCGAGATTTCGAGATTGTATGAAACGTTTAAAAAGAGAAGAGCTCATTATCGAGGAAGCTCTTTTTTATAAACGTCCCAAAACTTATAGACTCAGTAAAAAAGGTGCAAAGTATACAGATCTTCCGGCTCTTCATAAAATCCCCCTCGCACTTTATCATCATGACATTGCCGTGATTGATGTCGCTTTAAGGCTCCTGGATCAATATGATGAATCTTTTTGGAGAAGTGAACGTTATCTAAAACGCGAGAAACGCGCGTTTCTTTCAAAATGGCATATTGCTGATGAACATTTAATTTTTCCAGATGGAAAACGCATTGCTATTGAAATTGAATTAACACTTAAAGATCCGCGGCGCCTTAAGGATATTTTTAAAAAATATGCCCTTGAATTTGATATCGCGGAAGTTTGGTATTTCTGCCCTCCTCTGCTTTTAAAACCCCTTCAAAAAGCGGCACATGACATGCCATTTATTCAATTTTTTGATCTAACAAGACTTGAGGAAAGGAATCGTTTTGAAACAAAAGCTCATCTTTCTTGAGATTTTTTGGGTGTTTCTTTTATGTTTAACACTCAATCTTCCAGGTCTTTTGGGATTTTTACTTTTTTTCCTTTGGCGGCGTATGGCTGTTTTAAATGGATGGATTCTTTTTTGTTTGGGAAATATAAGCCTGTTTGGATATTTAATTTTTTTTACAAATGAGGGCGACTTTTTTTTAGAAAAAGTAAATTTCTTTATAAAAGAATATAGGATAACAGTTTCCCATTTTTGGCAAATAATCTTACTTAAGAAGAATTTTTTAGAAGTCCTTTATATCTGGTCTCAAAGAGGCATGCTTTTTTTATGTATTAATAGTGTCCTTATCGCAGGGGTTTTAGCGGCCGTGGATCAGTTTTTTAGATCTTCTTGGAAAGTAAAAAAGAAAAGCCCTCTTCTTTCTTTGGAAGAGCAACAAGGTGTTCTACTTGGCGTTTCTGAATCAACAGGAAAAGATATTATCATTCCAGACTTTGTTCTTAATCAAGGTGTGATGATTTTAGGAACAACAGGAGGTGGAAAATCCATTACACTTCGGCGTTTTTATGAACATGCGATCATTAGAAGAGAACCTTTAATTATTGTGGATGGAAAGCCTACAGAGGCAACAGTTCAATGGATCAAAGAGAGAGCGGAGCAAATGGGATGTGTTTTTTACGGATTTAATTGTGCAGATCATTGGCATTATGACGCGCTTGCAGAAGGGAGTTTTACAGAACTTAAAGATAAAATTATGAGTTTAAAAGACACTTGGGAAAGTGATTATTATAGATCCGTTGCGGAAGATTATTTGCAGACAATATGTGCTGTTTTAAAATTTTCTCAAACACCTTTTGATTTAGAAACAATTGTTTCTCTTTTGGAATATTCAGATTTAGTCTTATTTGTTCGGCAATTAAAAGGAGAGACAGAGTTTTTAAAAACTTTACAAGGACGTGTTAAACGTCTTTCTCACTATAAGCAGGAAGACATAAAAGGGCTGGCTGCCCATTTAAATTTACTTGTCAACTCTGAATTAGGGACATTTTTAAAGCGCAAAGAGCAGCATACGTTTTCTTTAAAAGAAGTTGTTCAACAAAGAGGAATTGCTTATTTTGCTCTTCCCTCCTTAAGATATCCTTATTTTGCCAAAATGCTTGGGAAATTGATCATTAACGATATTAAATCAACAATCGATCGAAAAGAGGGAGAATCCCGTATATTTACAATTTTTGATGAGTTTTCTGTTTTTGCAGGGGAGCAAGTTTTAAATTTAATCACCATGGGCCGAGCAAAAGGGGTTCATGCTGTTTTAGGGACGCAAGGAATTTCAGATTTAAAAAAGGTTCACGTGACGTTTTCAAATCAAATTCTAAATTGCGTTAATACGCTTATTTGTCATCGTTTGAATGATGAAGAAAGTGCTAAAACCGTCTCTCAATGGGGTGGGATGGAAGACGTTCTTGATTATACATATGGCCTTAATGAAGATGACAAAGCACCGCGTACGGGTTCTTTACGTGTCACACAAAAATTTAGCGTAAATTCTGATATGATTAAAAAAGATCTTAATCCCGGAGAAGCTTTTTACTTTAGTAAAGAAAAAACATTTATCGTAGAAAAAGTTCGGGTAAAATATACCTAAAAAACATCAAAGAGGGAAAAGAGGGGGCGTTATGGGTGTATTGATGTTATTTAGTATGGTTGGGTTTTTTTTATGGTTTTGTGGAAGTGGTATTTCAAATCTTTTATATCCACAGAGTGATGATACTCCATTTTTAATGATTCTGATTGTTTTTACATTTCTTTGGCTGTTAACTTTTTTTGCTCAATCTTGGATAGGTATTCGGGTTTTAATGTTTATAAAGGGTGCGCGATATCCACATGAAAAGGAAAGAACTCGACTGAAAGGCTTAATCGCATCTGTTCAAGAAGAAATTTTTCTTAAAACAGGGATTTCTCCTTTAACGTTAGACATTTTCTTTGAAGACAATTCTCTTCCAACAATTTCTTCTTTTGGATGTCATACGCTTCTTCTCTCTCGAACGCTTTTTGAGGTGGCAACAGATAAAGAATTAAAAGCTCTGATAACATCTGAACTTGCCTCTCTGCATGAGGGAGCTTCCCAAAGACGATTATGTCTATTGATTCTTGGGCTTATTCCAATTTTTTTGGCGTGGAGTTTAAAAATGATCGGAAAAATGTTGTGTGAAGTAAGTCTTTCTCTTGCACCTAAACAAAAAGGAGCTTTTCCTGTTATTGGTGTTCAAATTATAACTTTTTTGATGGGATTTTTTCTAATTTTAGGAGGAATATTAACAAAAATAGCTCTGGGTATCTTATCTTTTTTAGTATGGCTTTCTTTTCAGAGGCAAACTTTTGCATCAGATTTTTTTGTAATGCAGGTTGGTTATGGAGAGGGCCTTCTTTCTTTTTTGCATAAAATAAAGAATTTTGATCTTGATCAAACCCCTTCTTTTTTTAATCGCTTTACGGATATCTCTCCTAAAACTGCAATTCGTATTGGGAAACTTGAAAATGCTTTAAAAAGCTTATGTTAAGGCGCTCTTAAGTACAAAAATATTATCAGTATCTCGTACATTTTTAGAAATTTTTAGCAAGAAAATATGGATTTTAAGGAATATAAATGAAAATATAAAAAATATAAACAGATGTCGAGTGAAAGAAAAGAAATGATAGTTTAAAATGAATATTGATTTAAATACTGATTTTACCCGTGTGCTCAATCTTATGGAGAATACAACACAAAATCTCTTCATTACAGGACGCGCAGGGGTGGGCAAATCAACACTCCTTACTTATTTTAGAGAGAGGACGAAAAAGAAAATTGCTGTTTTAGCACCAACGGGTGTGGCTGCCATTAATGTCCAAGGACAAACGATTCATTCCTTTTTTAAGTTTAAACCAAGTATCACACTTCAATCTGTTAAAAAAACATATGAAGACGATAAAAAAAACATCTACAAAAAATTAGAGGCTCTCATCATTGATGAAATTTCAATGGTCAGGGCAGATTTGTTGGATTGTGTAGATCGGTTTTTAAGACTCAATGGAAAAGATCCTGAAAAGCCTTTTGGGGGGATACAAATGATTTTTATTGGAGACCTTTATCAACTTCCTCCCGTTGTTACATCCCAAGAAAAGGAGGTTTTTTCTTCGCATTACAAAAGCCCTTATTTTTTTAGTGCCCATTTTTTTAATGAATTTGAGATGGAATTTATTGAACTTGAAAAAGTTTATCGCCAACAAGATGAAAGATTTATTAATCTTTTAAATTCGATCCGTAATAAAACCACAACAGAGGAAGATATTGCCCTTTTAAATTCTCGGGTTCAACCAGAAGACATCGAACAGGACTATGGAATATATCTCACACCAAAGAATGTCGATGTTGAGATCCTAAATGAAAAAAAATTAAATGCATTAAAAGAGAAAAAATATATTTTTGAAGCGGGGATTGAAGGAGCCTTTGGAAAAGAATCCTATCCAACACGGGATGTATTGAACCTTAAGGTGGGTTCTCAAATTATGATGGTTAATAATGATTCTAAGGGCCGATGGGTCAATGGAACGATGGGGAAAGTGACTTATATTGAAAAACAAGAGGATGCAACGATCATCGGAGTCCTCTTGGAAGATGGAAAAACCGTTGACGTTTTGCCCTATACTTGGGAGGTTCATCGATTTTTTCTTGAAGGAGAAAATATTCAATCTGAACCCGTTGGGGCTTTTACGCAATATCCTTTAACGCTTGCTTGGGCTTTGACTATTCATAAGAGCCAAGGAAAAACATTTAAGAAAGTAACGCTTGATATTGGCAATGGATCTTTTATGCCTGGTCAAGTCTATGTGGCTTTAAGCAGGTGTATAAGTTTAGAAGGTTTAAGACTTAAAAAACCTATTCAGAAAAAGCATATTTGGCTTGATTATGAAGTGGTCAAGTTTGTCACAAATTTTCAATATCAAAAATCAGAAATCAAATGTTCCCTTGAGCAAAAAAAAGAAATAATTGAAATAATTATGAAGCGAAATGAATCATTTGAAATGATCTACCTGAAAGCAAATAATGAAAAGTCCCAAAGGCGCATCACCCCCCTTCGTTTAGAAATGATGAGTTATAAAGGTGTTTCATATTTTGGATTGAAAGGGTTTTGCCATCAAAGCCAGGAAGATAAGGTTTTTCGAGTAGATCGAATTTTAGAGATTATTGGAAAAGAAGATTAGGCTTTGTAAAATCATAAGCTGAGATGAAGTTTTTAATTTTCTTAATTCTCTCCCTGCTCTTTCAACCTTTCAGATCAACTTCTTTCTCCAATTCATCAAGTGTCCATCTGCGTGTCGCTGCTTCTATTCTTGAATGAGCAAGATATTCATCTGTCCTATCTTCAATAAATCTTAGAAGAGATTCTCTTGCATAATATGATTTTATTCTTTCTATTTTTGTCCCTAATTTTTATAAGCGATATTCGACAAGCATTGATAGTCTCCTTTCTGATAGCTTTAGATGTTTAACGCAATTGGACAAATTAAGAAAATAGAAATATCTAATCATTAAGATTTAAAATAAATATTGTACTATGGCCCCAAAAAACCCAAGGTATTTTGGAGTAAGAGTAAGAAATTATTTACTAAAGATATAAATTTTTCAAAAGGATAAAGCTTGTTGTCCTTGAAGATTTCAAAAAAAGAAAAATAAAAACTTCATAAAAATAAAATTTCGTTTTTTAATTTTGTGACTTTTTAAGAAGATTGCGATATTCCAAATCACTGAAAGGGATAGAAATTAAATAAAGAATCCCGGCTATAATAAGCGTGAGCCAAGGGTTTGTAATAAACCCAGCAACGAGAAGCCCAATTCCAACAAAGGAGGGTAAAATCAAACGACGGTGAAGATGAAGGCTCTTAAACGCATACGTATGAATGTGGCTTATCATCAAAAGACCAGAAATAATGAGAATGATGAGATAAATAAAAGGTGAAAGGTGAATAGAAAATTCTGTCTCAAGTTCAATAAGAAGGGGAAGCAGTGCAATTGCTGCACCAGCAGGAACGGGAACACCCAAAAAAAACTTTGTTGCCCAAACAGGCGAAAAAGTTTTCTTCGTATCTCCTTCAATACTTAAAGTATTAAAGCGGGCAAGACGCAACGCACAAGCAACCGTAAAAAAAAGAGCTCCAATCCATCCCCATTTTCCAAGTTGATTAAGAGAATAAAAATAAATCACAAGGGAGGGGGCAACGCCAAAACTTACAAAGTCAGATAAAGAATCAAGTTCGGCGCCAAATCGACTTGCTCCTCCAATCAGTCGCGCAATTCGACCATCTAATCCATCAAAAAGTGCTGCAATAAAGATAGAAATGGCAGCAAATTCCCAGTTTTCAAGAAGAGCAAATTGAACAGCACTAAAACCCGAGCAAAGCGCAATGAGGGTCAGGAAATTTGGAATAAGAATATTAACAGGAACTTTTCCAAGTGGGGGCGCTTTAAATTTTTTAAAAGAGATTTTTTTAGGATCGGAAGTCATACTTATTCCCTTATTTTAAAAGGCCTTTGCGTGCAGGTTCTTCAGAAGTAAGATCTGCAAGAGGGGTTTCACCTCCTAAAACATATTGGCCTACGCAGACAAGGGGCGCAATATGTAAAGGAAGATAAACATCCATACGGCTTCCAAAGCGAATCATTCCAAATCTTTCACCTGCAATAAGGCGATCGCCCTCTTCAATGGTGCTTAAGATTCTCCGTGCAATAAGTCCTGCAATCTGTACAAAAGCGATTTTTGTGGTGATTTTAGGATGTTCCAGTTCAACTTTCAAAAGATAAGAATGGCGTTCATTCAGGTCGCTTGCTTTATCAAGAGAAGCGTTTAAGAATTGTCCTGCATGGTAAACACTTTTTAAAAGAATTCCTGAAATAGGAACACGATTAACATGGACATCAAAGATATTTAAAAAAATACTGATTCGTAAGAATTCTCCTTTAAGGCCAAGTTCTTTTGGCATTGACGCCAATTCAATTGCTTGAACATGACCGTCTGCAGGGCTTAAAACAAGACCTTCTCTCGTAGGAACGACGCGATCGGGATCTCTAAAAAAATAAAGACACCAGAGTGTTAAAATAAGACCTAAAACCCCTAAGAATTTTGAGAAGCTAAAAAAAATGAGCGTTATAAGTATAAAAACACCAACAAAAGGCCATGCAGCTTTATGTATTTTGAGGGAAACTGAATTCATGATTTGTAGAATTCCTTAAAAAGGTTATTATAAAAACTTAAATCTTGAGAGAGATTTTTTCAGGATTTTAATAAAAAAGCTACAAAAATCTTAAAGAATTCGCTATTTAACATCCTCTCACTCTTAAAAGAAGGAGATTCCTTAAACTTACGCAACACGCTGATTTAAAAATGGTTCCTGATTCATCGAAGCTGTCCTCTCTGTTTTTACAGAGTTGGTCTTACCGCTTCTCCATAGGCGAGAACGGCATGCCGTGCCTTTAGTATGTTCTTTACTGCATTTACATCCGCATGATCTGTGTGTTTACAAGCTTGACATATAAACGTAGCTTGAGAGATGCGATTGGTCGCGTCAACATATCCACACCGATTGCATGTTTGACTTGTGTACCAAGGATCAACAAAAATTAAGAGACCACCACGTTCGTTTTGTTTATAGCTCACGCACCCTATGAACTCTCTCCCTCCTTGATCTAAAGTAGAGCGATTGAGCCCTGCTTTTACCTTTACATTGCGTCCAGGTTCTTTTTCCGTTCCTTTGGCAGAACGTGACATTTTTAAGAGTTCCAATAACCTCTCGACTTTTCCAATACTGTACCCATCCAATTTTAGGCAGATGAGCGCGCTTATTAGTTTGATCGAGAGTAATCTGTTTTGCATCTGGGAAACGACGCATTTCTCGTCTTCCACGCTTCTTAAATTTTGGAAATTCTGTGCCTCTTTTAAAAAAATTGACATAAGCTTTTTCCAAATCCATCAACTTTTGTTGGAGAATTTGAGTAGGGGCTTCTTTTAAAAAGGGTTTTCGCATCTTTTTTCCAAACAATAAGGCAATGAGTCAACTCAGAATAGCTCAATTTCCTTTGCTCTTTTTCATAAAATTCTTTTTGAAGAGCGAAGGCTCTATTATACGTAAAACGCGCATAGCCCATATAGTTTGGTAAAACTTAGGTCTGAGAAATGCTTGGTTTTAATTTGAATTGAAACGCTTTTCTAATCTTCATGCAAACATGTTAATGAATTTTTTTCATAGAATAAAGATCATTGGCTAAAAAAATTGGAACAAAGAATATCATTTTTTATTTTCCGAGAGTATGATACAAAACTTTCAATCTGC
>JAFEBT010000040.1 GCA_018242545.1 Pseudomonadota bacterium | reverse complement strand
ACAAAGAATATCATTTTTTATTTTCCGAGAGTATGATACAAAACTTTCAATCTGCCTTAAAATCGGCACTCTCATCTCTGTCCTAAAGGAAAGAGGTTTGAAGCGCCTCATTATAAAAAGAATAGGTACTTCTAAAAGTATTAAAATGTAAGATCTTTTTAATTTAGCCTCATGGAGTTTTATGTCCTTTTCCCCTTCATTTCATACCCTTAACACTTTAAAACTTTCTGATAAAACAGTTTTTTTTCGTATTCTAAAAGAATATGTATGGCCTTATCGTTCCCAAGTTGTTTTAGCTTTTCTTTGTATGCTCATGTTTTCCGGGGCTCTTACGCTCCTTGCAAAGCTCATGGAACCAATTATAAACGATATTTTTATCCAGAAAGATGAAACAAAATTAATCGGAATTTCAATCCTTATTTTTGGAGCTTTTCTTGTTAAAGGCCTAGGTCTTTATGGTGAAAATTATTATATGAATTATGTAAGCTTGCACCTTGTTATGAATCTTCAAAAGAAAATTTTTGACACTTTATTGAAAACGGATCTTGTTTTTTTTCAAAATCACCCAACGGGTGATCTTATTTCCCGTGCTATTAATGATGTGAGTATGATGCGCAATAGTTTTACTTTTGCTTTATCAGGGGCTGGAAAGCATGTGGTAAGTGTTGTCTGCCTTGTAGTTCTTATGTTTTATCAAGACTGGGTTTTAGCTTGCATTTCTTTTTTTGCTTTTCCTTCGGCTTTTTATCCCATTATTCGCCTCGGAAAGAGACTTAGAAAAGCGACAACAAACGCTCAACAAGATATTTCAGCTTTAACTTCTCTTTTGAGTCAAGTTTTTCAAGGAATTCGGCTTGTCAAGGCTTATGGAATGGAAGTTTATGAAAAAAAACGGTTAGGGAGAATCTCTGAGACAATATTTAAGCATGTTTTTAAATCGGCTCAATCAAGAGCTCTTTCTTCTCCCATTATGGAAACCCTGGGGGGGGTGGCAATCATTGTTGTTATTTTTTATGGAGGGAGCCAGGTTATTTCAGGAGGAAGAAGCCCAGGAGCCTTTTTTTCATTTATTACAGCTTTGCTTCTTGCTTATGAACCCTTAAAAAAATTATCCCAGGTTAACTCAAACATTCAAGAAGGATTAGCAGCAGCTACACGGGTTTTTGCTTTACTTGAGATGAAACCTTTTATTTTGGATAAAAAGGAAGCTCAAGTTTTAGATAAAATTAAAGGATCTTTAGCTTTTGAAAATGTTTCATTTTCTTATGCCCATCGAGACGGAACGAAGCAGCCTATTAAGGCTTTATCAAATATTGATTTTACGGTTTCGCCAGGAGAGACCATTGCATTCGTGGGACCCAGCGGAAGCGGAAAGTCAACCCTTTTAAATTTAATTCCACGTTTCTATGACGTTGATAAGGGACGCATTCTTATTGATGGGAATGATGTTAAAGACGTGACACTTTCATCTCTTCGAAAAAATATCGCCCTTGTGACACAAGAAGTAACGCTTTTTGATGATACGGTTTTTGCAAATATTGCTTATGGAAAAGAAAATGCTTCTTTTGAAGAGGTTGTTGAAGCGGCAAAGTCTGCAGCTGCTCATGAGTTTATTATGGAACTCCCGGAAGGTTATCAAACATTTATCGGTGAACAGGGTATAAAGTTATCAGGAGGGCAACGTCAACGGCTTTCTATAGCACGTGCTCTTTTAAGAAATGCTCCTCTTCTTCTTTTAGATGAAGCGACATCAGCCTTGGATAACCAATCAGAACGGCAAGTTCAAAATGCTCTTAATAATCTTATGAAAAATCGTACATGTTTGGTTGTGGCTCATCGTCTTTCAACTATTCAAGATGCAGATTTAATTTATGTGTTACATCAAGGGAAGATTATAGAAAAAGGAACACATACAGAACTCCTTGCTGCAAAAGGTCTATATGCTGAGCTTTATCATATGCAATACTTAGAAGAAGAAATTTTAAAGAATAAAAAGTGAAAAGTATTATTCACATGAGAAAAAAACTTAAAACTTTCCTTCAGTCTCAATATGTTCAAAATTTTATTGCATTCATTTGTTTTATATATATATGGAGTATTTCTAAAGGGATGCGTTGGACGAAGATAGGCTTCGAAATTCCTTCTTCTTATATTCATCAAAATAAATCTTTTATTGTATGTTTTTGGCATGGACGTCTTATGATGATGCCCTATGCATGGGCTCATGCACAGAAGCGTCCTTTCCACATGCTTATTTCAGGGCATCGGGATGGAAAGCTTATTTCAAAAGTTATTTCTTATTGTGGCATTAAAACCATTGAAGGGTCATCAACCCATGAAGGTAGTGTTGCTTTAAAACAAATGGTACGTATTTTAAAAAATAAGGGGACTGTAGGTATTACACCAGATGGACCAAAAGGGCCCTGTTATAAAGTCAAAATGGGTATTGTGATGGCGTCTTACTTAACCCAATCAGATATTTTACCGGCTACTTTTTCAGTATCTTCTTCTAAAATATTAAGGAGTTGGGATCGATTTTTATGGGCATTCCCCAGCAAAAAAGGTATCTTAATATGGGGAGAGCCAATTTCTGCCCCTAAAAATAAAGATCCGGAGACATTTGAGAAAGTACGGCTTTGTGTTGAAAATGAACTTTTGCGTCTTAAAAATTTTGCGGACAAAAGCATGGAGAATTCGTCGTGATTACAAGCCATTCCTCTGATTTTTTAGGATATGTTCTCTTTCGATGTTATCAAGTTCTTATGGTCATTTTAACACCATTTTTAGCGCTTTTCCTTGTGTTAAGATGGCTTAAAGGAAAAGAAAATATTAAAAGAATTTTTGAACGATTTGGAAAATCTTCGATTCAAAGACCTTCCAAAGGCCCCCTCATTTGGGTTCACGCAGCAAGTGTAGGGGAGTCTCTCTCAACGCTTCCTCTTATTGAAGCGCTTCTTAAGAAAAAAAGTGATCTTCATATTTTAGTTACAACAAATACAAGAACTTCTGCAGAAATTATGTCTAAAAGACTCCCTAATAGGGCTTTTCATCAGTTCTTTCCCTTGGATCAAGTTTTTTGTATTAAGAGTTTTCTTAAAAAATGGTCTCCCCAGGGTGTTTTATGGCTTGAATCCGAGTTATGGCCTGGCTTTCTCTTTGAACTTCATGCAAAGAAAATCCCTTGTATTTTGGTGAATGCACGGTTATCAAGGCGTTCTTTTCAAAAATGGCAGCGTTTTTCACCTGTGGTTCGTTTTCTATTAAGTCAATTTTCGCTGTGTCTTGCCCAATCATCAGATATGGCTTTTCGACTTAGAAAACTCGGTGCTCGTACAGTTCGAATGCCTGGAAATTTAAAATTTTCAAGTCCTCCTCTTCCTCTTAATCCAAATGATTTTGCACATCTTAAAGCTCTTATTTCCGATCGACCTGTTTGGTGTGCTGCGAGTACGCATATAGGTGAAGAAGAGCTTATTGCAGATGTTCATAAACAACTTAGAACATTTTTTCCGACGCTCTTAACCATTATCGTTCCAAGACATCCTGAAAGAGGAGAGTCAATTGAAGCTTCTTTAAAAAACCAAGGATTTATGACAGCGCGTCGGCAAGATCGCAAACGATTAGTCCATAAGGTTGAGATTTATATTGCAGATACAGTCGGAGAACTTGGTCTCTTTTATCGTTTGTGTCCGTTTGTTTTCATAGGGGGAAGTCTTGTTCCAAAAGGAGGACACAATCCCATTGAGCCTGCGCTTTTAGGATGTGCTCTTATATGGGGGCCTCATATGGAAAATTTTCAAGAAATAGCAAATAAATTTTTAAGTCATAATGCAGCTTGCCAAGTAAAAAATATAAAGGAGCTTTTTGATAAGGTCCTTCATTTTTTTCAAAATCCAATGCTTCTTTTGGAAATGGAAGAAGAAGCACGAAAACTTGCTAAATCAGAGCAAGATGTATTAGTCTCTATTTTAGAAGATATTATGCCCTTTTTTCCTTTTTTAGAAGGAGACTCCTTTTCCCTTCAACTTATTGAAGAACAGAATGTTTAAGAATCCTCCTCTTTTTTGGTATAAAAAAAAAAGGTCTCTTTCTTTTATTGTACTGTATCCTTTTTTATGGTTCGGACAATTTTTTTATCGTTTCTTTTCCTCTTTAAAGAGAAAAAACACAAAGTCTTTAAAATTAAATATCCCCGTGATTTGTGTTGGCAATGTAAATTTAGGAGGGGTCGGAAAAACACCAACATGTCTTGCTCTTTCTGATCTTATTTTAGAAGAGTATAAAAATGCTGCCTGCCATTTTATAACGCGAGGATATAAAGGATCTTTAAAAGGTCCTGTGCGTGTTAGAGAAGATCATACCAGTTTTGAAGTTGGTGACGAAGCTCTTTTGCTTTCTCAAAAATCTCCAACATGGGTATCTCGTTTTCGAAAATTAGGAGGTAAAAAAGCTGAAGAAGAGGGTGCAACTCATCTTATTATGGATGATGGATTTCAAAATCCAAGCCTTTTTAAAGATATTTCATTGATTGTTGTAGATGGTTTTTTTGGATTTGGAAATCAACATATTTTTCCTATGGGGCCTTTGCGAGAAGATCTACAAGAAGCATTTAACCGTGCGCAAGGTCTTATTGTAATTGGAAAGGATCTCTATGGTATTCAAGAAATAACATCTCGGCTTTCTCCTAAACTTCCTATTTTAAAAGCACATTTTGAGGTAGATCAAAAAATCAAACATGCATTTGATAAGAAAAACGTTATTGGATTTGCAGGAATTGGCTTTCCAGAAAAATTCTATAAAACACTTGAGGAGTTAAATGCAAATATATTAGATTTTATTGCTTTTCCGGATCATTATAAATATTCCATATCTACTTTAAGAAACCTTGAATCAAAAGCTCAAAAATCAGATGCTCTGCTTGTGACCACAGAAAAAGACTATGTGCGATTACCTAAATCCTTTAAGAAGAAAGTTTCTTTTATTCCTATTGATTTAGTTTTTGAAGACAAAGCAAAACTTATAAATATTCTAAGGAAAAATTTTCATGCGTAGAGTTTTCTTTAGGAAAATAAAACATTTTATAGAAGCTATATTTTTTCAAATTTTTTATAGTTTTTTTTGGTTATTTCCTCTCCCTTGCGCGTCTTGGCTTGGAGGAAAATGTGCGCGTATGATTGGTTCCTATACACTTCTTAATAAACGTGCTCTTCGAAATTTAAAACGTGCTTTTCCAGAAAAAACAGAATTAGAGCGCTTTAAAATCTCTCAAGACATGTGGGAAAATCTTGGACGAACCATAGGGGAATTTCCTCACATGCATACCCTTGTGAAAAACTCTAAGTATATAGAAGTCAATGGAATTGAAAATGTAGACTTTTTAAGAGATGATCATCTCGCAGGACTTTTTTTTTCAGCCCATCTCGCAAATTGGGAAATTAGCTCTTTAGTCGCTGTTCAGCGTGGTTTTTCTCTTTTGCTTCTCTATAGAGCCTCTAATAATCCTTTTATTAACTTTTTAATTCAACGGCAGCGCCAAAAATGCCCTTCTCTTCTTTATTATCCAAAAGGAAAAATTGGGGCACGAGAAGCTCTTAAAGCTTTAAAAGAAGGAGGACATGTGGGAATGCTTATGGATCAAAAAATGAATGATGGAGTGCCCATTCCTTTTTTTGGATCTCCTGCATGGACGGCTCCTGCTATTGCACAATTTGCACTTAAATTTAAAGCACCCATTGTAGCAGCGCATGTCGTGCGTCTTAAAGGCGCTCATTTTAAGATTACCTATGAGAAACCTTTCTTTGCAGAAAAGACGGAAAATTCTGAGGAAGACATTAAAAAAACGCTTGAAAAGATCAACCTAACACTCGAACGTTGGATAAGAGAAAATCCTGGGCAATGGTTATGGCTTCATAACCGGTGGCCATGATGTTTTCTCTTTATGATGGGCTAAATAATGAGCCTCACCTTATTCCAATTGAGGTCAAATCTTCTCAAACCATCTCTTCTTCCTTTTTTGAAGGTCTTCTCTATTGGAAAAATTTAGCAAAAGAAGAGAAGGGATATCTTATTTATGCAGGGGAAAAAGAAGAAAGCCGTTCAAACTTTTCTCTTTTACCCTGGAATAAAGTTGAGGTAATTGAGTGATTTTAGATATCTTTTAAGCTCAATTTTATTCGTCATCTTCGTTATAAATCCTTACATAATCTTGAAACTGGGTTCCTTTTAAATCTTTCTCAATTATTTTTTTAGCGATATTAAAATCAACCACATAGCAGCATATTTCAAATATTTTATAGTACTTATCCCTTTTTTATGATAAAAATCTTTTTATTAATTCTATTGGTCAATATATGAAGGACTTATGAAAGAGTCAAGAGGATTAAAAGAGCGATCACATACGGCTATTATTCATAAACATCCGCCTTGATTTTTGTAGGTTCTTCTAGAATATGTAATATTTCGATGGCACAGTAGATTTTGTCTCGTTTATTATCACTCGTCTTTTTGATAATCCCAACAGCTTCAAGTTTTTGAACACCTCTCTGGGCAGTGCTGTAGGAAACCCTCAGATCCTCAGCAATTTTATTGATGGTAAAATAAGGATTCGCAGCAAAATGCTGCACGATGCTTATAGGTACTTGTGAACTGCTACTTGCAACAACAATTTTCCATTGATTTAATAAGTCATTAATACGTTCAGCACGCGATAAAACATCTTCAGACTGAACGGCGACACCATTCAAAAAATAGATAAGCCACTCATACCATGTTCCTTTTGAACTGACGTTATAAAGTTGCTTATAGTACTCATCACGTGTCGCCTCAAAAAAAGCAGACAAATACAATAAAGGTGATGGAAGCATTCTTTGTCCAATCAATAACAACATAATCAGCAATCGTCCAATGCGCCCATTGCCATCTAAAAAGGGATGGATGGCTTCAGATTGATAATGACAAAGTGCAATGTGAATCAATGGCGGCAATGATCTATCGTGTAAAAAATTTTCAAACTTTCCTAAGCAATCCATTAAATGGTCAGGAGGTGGTGGCACAAATTTTGCTGTATTTAATGTACATCCTGGAGAGCCAATCCAATTCTGACTGCGCCTAAATTCCCCGGGGGTGGCATGAGATGCCCTAACACCTTGCATTAAGTGCTCATGAATCTCTTTAATAAGGCGTAGCAATAAGGGAAGTTCTGCTAACCGTCCCAATCCATAATCAAGTGCTTTGATGTAGTTTTGCACTTCTTGGAGATCATCAGGATTTTGTTTTACATGAGCCCCAGCATTAGCGGCTAAGATTTCTCCAAGGGTCGCCTGAGTGCCTTCAATTTTGCTCGACAGTACAGCTTCACGGGTGATGAAAGGGCGTATCAAAAGGTGAGGATTAGGTAACTTATTGCCTTCGCGTGCTAATTTTCCAAGCAAGAAATCAGCACGAGATAGACTATTAATCACCGCATTATTCCACTCAAGTTTAGGGGGCAAACGATGGGGAATAAAGGCATTATATCCTTTTAATGATTTAACGATTTGCCCTGTAGGGGACTGTTGTATATCCATGTAATGGGTCTCTCTTAATGATGCTCATAGCACTCAGTTATTATCGAAAAAGTCAATATTCGATAATAACGATGTTTCTTATCATCATCCAAGAGAATAAGAATTTAAACTATTTTCGCATATCGTGAAAATCGATAATAGCGGAAAGTTGCTTTATCAGATCATGATTTAGAAAGTTCTGTCGTCATATCAGTAAGAAAGCATTAAGAAAAAACGATTTTAAGAAACCTATGACTTACACGAATTCATATTTAAGACAATATCCACCTTCTTTCGTTAACAGGTATTCAGGTGAGTTCGGATTGGGTTCTATTTTTTTTCGAAGTGTATAAATATGGCTTTCAAGTGTCCGCGTTGAAATATCATTTCGGAATTTCCAAATATTTTCCAAAAGCTCCGCGCGTGTAGCATATCCATCGGAACGCATAGATAAGAAGTCTAAAAGAGCTGCTTCTTTTTCTGTGAGAGAGATGGTTTTATGTTGAGAAAGATCTAAAAGGCTTCTTTGCAACTTTTTATAATGATAAGGTCCAATTTTTAAGGATTCATGCGTATTGGATGTGGTCAAAAGCATTGATTTCTGAGCCTGTTCTAAGAAAATTTGAACAAGAAAAGGGAGATAAATTGGCTTTTGAAGAAAAATAAGATGCGGAAATTCTTTTGTATAAGAGACAAGATCGGGACTGGCATAAAGACAAATGCCATAAAAATTTTTGTAAATTTCTAATTCTTGAGGCGTTGGGTCTTCTAGAATGATAAAAGAAGAAGATGGAATGTTTGCCTGTTTTTCATCAGAGAAAACAAGAGAAGAAATATTCTTATGGAGATATGTTTGGAAAGCTTGGCCTAAGGCGAATGTTTTAAAGAAACAAAAGACGTGCATTTTCATTTTCCTTGTATTATAGTGCCAGTATAATGAAGGATTTTTTAAGAACAAGCTTTTTTAGGTGTGGTAGTGCTGCAACAACCTTTCCTTAATTTCTTTTTTATAGGGTTAAGACGCAGAACAAGGATTGTCTTTTAGAAGATAATGCCGTCTAACTAAAGAGAATAGGGTGGGAATCGCTCAAAAAAGGTTCCTACATTAATCGGTTTCATGTTAATTATCCTTAATGGTATTTTTTTGGAGGAAGATAAATGAAGAACAAGCTTCTGGGGACCTCAGCTCTTATTGCCGTGATGACGGTTGCAGCTGCTCACGTGAGCGCTGATGCAGGGCAAGCACCCACAATGTCAATGAGTGGAAATGCTAAGTTTCAGGCATATGGGTTCAATAATTCAAAAGGCGTCAGCGCAAACAACACCAATGGTCAGATTGCCCGTCCGTCTTATGGATATGGTCAAGGTTATGCCTTTACACAAAATGGTGAGTTAGACTTTGTTGTTGCAGGCGTTGCATCCAATGGTCTTGAATACAACTACACTCTTATCTTGACAGGCGACACAAGCGCAACAAATGCAATTCAAGAAAATCGTATTGAATTTAAAGGCAACTGGGGTACTTTCCAAGCGGGTGACAAAGTCGGTCCTGAAGATATCTTGATGACAGATGCTGCAAACGTTTTGGGTGCAACAGGTGGTTTTGATGGTGACTTTGATAAAGTTATTAACATTACCAGCGGTGTCTTCACAGGTGACAGCATGATGCCTGATACAGGAACAGCAACAAAGGTTGTTTACTATACACCACGCTTCTCTGGATTTATGCTTGGTGCAGGCTTTACGCCATCTTCAACCCATAAAGGAAATGCCGTTATCAATACCAACAGTGCAACAGGTGGTGGTGCAGGTGGTGGATATAACAACCATGGTGTTGCTTCTGGGGCTTTAAACTTCTCCCATGAATTCTCCAATGGGTTCGGATTAAGCTTAACAGCTGCTGGAATTAACGCTAGCTCCACAAAGGCTGGTAATGGTTCAAGCGCTCAAAGCAATCTTAGGACCATGAGTGCATGGCAATTGGGTGGTTTGTTTAATTATCAAGGATGGCAACTCGGTCTTGGTTATATGGATAACCAAAAATCTGGTACAGTCTCTAACTCTGGTCCAAATGGATCTCCACGCTCAGGTTACAATGGTGGTAAAGCTTGGAGTGGTGCTTTGGGATATACGTTTGGCGATAACAAAGTGGCTTTCGGATATCAAGGCACAACCCAGAACAACGGAAAGAGTGCGACAGGAAGCACACAATATAAAGGAAAAGCTGATATTTACTCTATTACAGCTGACCATACATTGGCTCCTGGTTTGGGTGTATATGCTGAGTATGATTACCTCAGAATGCGTATTCCAAATGCAGCTCTTGCAAACCTTGGAAACAACCAAGTTATTAATAATATTAATAGCACAACAGGTAAGCAGACTTCTTCCAATACAGCGTCTGTCTTTATTCTTGGTACAAAAATCAGCTTCTAATTTGTTAGCAGTTTGGTTAAAAAAAGGGGGGAGATTCTCTCCCCTTTTTTCTTTTTTTAAAGGATTAAAAAGAGGGGTTATCTTAAGAAAATTTATACTTCTGAATTTTTAAATAACTTCTCCCTTTATTTTTCTTTGAATTCTGTGTCATATATAAGAAGTTTTAAAAAGTAGAACTTTAATTGAGCTGGTATCACATGCTATTTTTTTGGAAAAGGATTGTTCCATGAGACGTAAATCTCTTTTTTGCCTTTCGGTATCTCTTTTAAGTTTGGCCCTTGCTGGATGTGACACAACTTCCAAAAAAGAAGCACCACCCATGAGCGCTGAAGAAAATAGAAAAAAAGGATTTGGAAAATTATTTGGAGATGATGCTCTCACCTTTGGAAAAAAATCCAAAAATGAGCAAGGTGTTGCAATTGGTGTAAATAGCTTTTTATGGCGTGCGACCTTAGATGTTCTTTCCTTCTTGCCTCTTATTCAAGCAGATCCTTTTGGAGGTGTTATCATTACAGATTGGTATACGCCACCTTCCGTGCCTAATGAGAGATTTAAAGTAGATGTTCTTATTTTAGATCCACAGCTCAGATCAGATGCTCTGCGTATTAGTATTTTCCATCAAATTCATAAAGAAGGAACTTGGAAAGAAGTCCCCGTAGAGGCGGTTGTCATTAACGACTTGGAAGAGGCGATACTTTTGAAAGCTCGACATTTAAGGATTTCAAGTCTTAATTCATAAAAATGTCTAAGGTATAAATTTCATGAACGCGCCCCTTTATTCTTTTAAAGAAGTTGAATTAAAATGGCAAAATTATTGGGCCCAACATAAAAGTTATGAAGTAAAAGCACCTGGAGAGCCTTCTTATTATGTTTTAGAGCAATTTCCGTATCCTTCAGGGCGTCTGCATATGGGACATGTCCGAGTTTATACACTTGGAGATACGATTGCCAGATTCCAAAGAGGCTTTGGGAAGACGGTTCTTCATCCCATGGGGTGGGATTCCTTTGGCCTTCCAGCAGAAAATGCGGCAATTCAACACGGTGTCTCTCCTCTTAAGTGGACGCTTGAAAACATAGAAGCTATGAAAAAGCACTTTATGTCTTTAGGTCTTTCTTACGATTGGTCGCGTGAAATTATCACATCGGATGTTTCTTATTATGAACAGGAACAAAAGATATTTTTAGATTTTTATAAAAAAGGACTTGTTTATCGAAAAGAGTCATGGGTCAATTGGGATCCTGAAGAACAAACGGTTCTTGCAAATGAGCAGGTTATTAATGGATGTGGATGGCGTTCTGGCGTGCCTGTTGAAAGGCGTCTTTTATCTCAATGGTTTTTAAAGATTACAAAATATTCAGAGGCCCTTCTTGAAAATTTAAAAGATCTTCCTCAATGGCCAGAAAATGTTCGAACCATGCAAGAAAAATGGATTGGCCGATCTCAAGGAGCGCGCATTTTCTTTTCCTTGACGTCTCCTTTTGCTGGATTAAGTCAGCTTGAAGTTTTTTCGACACGTCCTGAGACACTTTTTGGAGCAAGTTTTCTTGCTATCGCTCCCAATCACCCTCTTGCTTTGAAATTAGCCGAAGCTGATGAAGGTCTTGCTGCCTTTATTCAAGAGTGTTTGCGCCAAGATACATCAGAAGCAACGCTTCAAAAGGCTGAAAAAAAAGGCTTTAAAACAGCTCTTATGGCAGAACATCCTTTTGATAAAGAATGGGGTTTGCCAATTTTTGTAGCGAATTTTGTCGTAATGGATTATGGAACAGGTGCTGTTTTTGGATGTCCAGCCCACGATGATCGTGATTTAGAATTTGCACGCCTTTATGATCTTCCTATTCGTCCTGTTATTCAAGGGCCAAAAGGAGAAATCTTTTGCAATGAGAAAGACCGTGAGGCATATGTTGGAGAAGGCGTGCTTATTCATTCAGAATTTTTAAATGGATTGAATATTAAGGACGCCCAGAAGGTTGTTATCAAGCATTTAGAGGCTCTTAAGAAAGGATATGGAGAAATTACCTATCGATTAAGAGATTGGGGTGTCTCAAGGCAAAGATACTGGGGATGCCCAATCCCTATGATTCATTGTCCACATTGTGGTGTCATTCCCGTTCCTAAAGAAGATTTGCCTGTTAAGTTACCCGAAAATGTTTCTTTTGAGATTCCCGGAAACCCATTAGATCACGACTCTCTCTGGAAAAATATTACATGTCCTCAGTGTCAAGGACCTGCTGAACGGGAAACAGATACTTTAGATACTTTTTTTGAATCTTCTTGGTATTTCTTACGTTTTTGTTCTCCCCATGCTTCTATTCCCTTTAACAAAAAGGATGTTCAAGCTTTTATGCCTGTCGATATCTATGTGGGTGGGGTGGAACATGCCGTTTTACATCTTCTTTATTCACGATTTTTTACCATGGCTTTAAAAGAATGTGGATATTTAGATTTTGAAGAACCCTTTAAAAGCCTTTTAACCCAAGGTTTTGTTTGCCATGAAACATATCAAGATACTCAAGGAACATGGCTTTATCCAGAAGAAGTTAAAAAATCTAAAAATGGTTATCTAACGTTAAGAGATGATCAACCTGTTCGTGTGGGTAGATCTGAAAAGATGAGTAAATCTCATAGGAACGTTGTTGATCCCTCTGTTATTTTAAAAGAATATGGAGCAGATACAGCACGTCTTTTTATGCTTTCAGATACGCCTCCAGAGCGTAATTTGGATTGGTCTGAAGCGGGGATTGAAGGGTGTTGGAGATACATGAATCGTTTATGGCGACTCGGTCTTAGATCTCTCGAGCGTATTCAAATGCTCTCTCACTCCGATTCAAAGAATGAGAAGCCTTTAAATGCCAATGACGAGACTTTTTTACGTTCAATGCATACGACAATTCAATCTGTGACAAAAGCTTATGAGCTTTATCATTTTAATACGGCTGTTGCCCAATGTCGGACCTTTAGCAATGATTTTACACGATTTGTAGAAGAAAGCCAAAATGCCTCTTTAATTCAGACAGGTCTTCAAACGCTTCTTAAACTCCTTTCTCCTATTATTCCCCACTTGACTTCAGAAATTTGGGCGCTTATGGAAGGGGGTGAACAAGTTATTGATTTCATACCCTGGCCAAAGGCTAATCCTGAATATTTGACGGCTTCAACCGTTTCTTTGAGCGTTCAAGTTAATGGAAAATTACGAGGCGTTTTAAATCTACCAGCGAATGCGTCTGAGGAATCTGTAAAATGTGAAGCTTTAAAACTCCCAAATGTGAGACAAGAATTTGATAAAGGAGTTTCTTTGAAGAGGGTTATTTTTGTTCAAAATAGGATTATAAATCTTGTTGTTTCTTAGAATGAAATATCTTTATATTTTACTAGGCCTGGGTCTCCTTCTCACAGGAGGATGTGGTTTTGATCCTTTATATGCGCCTTCTTCCTTTGAAAATCATCCAATGAATTCAGTTCAAAATGATCTTTCAAAAATTCGGATTAATTTAATTGCAGATCGACGCGGGCAACTTTTAAGGAATCATCTTATTTCTCTTATAACGCCTCTTGGTCAACCTAAAAAACCTTTGTATATAATGGATGTCACCATCACAGAAAGCTCTCAAGCACTTGGTATCTTAAAAGATGCAACGTTTTCCAAATCTCAAATGACTTATAGTGCTCAGTTTAAATTAACAGATGCCTCAACTGGAAAAGTTCTTTTGAGCACTTCAACCGAAGTCATCGCAGATTATAACATTATTAAAAATAGTGAATTTGCGACAGTTATTTCAGAGCAAAGCGCACAAGATCGATCACTTGTCCAGCTGGCTCAACAAATTTCAAGGGAGCTTGCTACTTTCTTTTATAAGATATCTTCCTCCCAAGACTCAACATTATAAAAAATTGATATTTTCCATAAGGAGTTTTTAAATCGTTCTTTGAAGAAGAAAGAGTCGTAGTTTTCTACGACTCTTGGTTTTTTACTTTTTGTATTGTTAAATAAAATACTTAAAATTAAACATGATCTTCAACAATGGCATGTTCTATTGGTGCACTCATTCCTAACTTATATAGAGCATTCAATTTTTCCGCTTTTGAATGTCCTTTTCCTAAAACGCCAAGCCATCTTTGATAAGCAAGAAACAGAATTTTTTCTTGATCTCCTATTTGAAGTCGTGCATCAGGTTTGGCTAATAATTTTATATGTCGATAAAGGTTTTGAAGATTGGTTTTGCGTCGTTCAAAACCTTTCAAGTTTTGGTCTCGGATTTTGGTCGGAATATAGTTATCTTTTTCAAATCCCTTTAACAGAATATCTGTTATGGATTGAACCAATTGAATATGAAATTGGAGAACAGAAAATTTCTGATCTGGAACTTTAAATCGATTCACACGTTCTGCAAGAGCATTGAGATTTTCTGGAGCTCCTTTTACGCCTAAAGCATCCGTGGTCCAGAGATATTCAATATATCCCCACGACGTAAATCCTAAAAGATCTTTCATAGCGCTAAATTGGTCTTCATGATCTTCCCTCGTCAGCAGTTGCGTACATTTCCTAAGTTTCTCAAGAGACTTTACTTTCGGAACAACTTTATCCTTTGTAAAAGTTGGAATTGAGACCATTTCATCTAAGGATAAATTCTGGACAAAATCTTCAGCTTCTTCTACCCCTGAATCTTCTTCAAGATCAGAAACTGGTGCAATTGAAAGAGGGTTTTCTGAAAGTTTTCTTTGAATAATATACGTTTCAAGATCTATTTTAGAGCGTCGTATAGATGGAGCGTTTCCATAGGTCATTAAAACATGATCTCTGCTTTCTCCTGCAAGCTCCAAGCCAAACATACTTAGCTTTTCATCTAAAAATCCACTTAAAATTATTTGTTTTTGATCTTGTTCAAAGGGTTGAAATTCAATTTCAACAACACGATCTCGTAAAGCAGAAAACTTTTCGCCTGCAGGTATTGGGCTATTTCCTGTTATAAAGAAAATTAAATCATCTGTTCTAAGAGCTCCTTTACAATAAGGACTTAAAAAATCTTTTTTTGTTGGATCTAAATATTCTAATAAGAATGAAAGAGATGTCATTGAAACTCCTTCTCCAAGTAAGAGGCGATCAAGATCATTTAGGATGAGAGCCGTATTGCTGGAGGACTCTCTTTCTTTTTCAATTTGGATTTGGACGTCTAATTCAGGAGAAAGTCCGTATTTTGAGGCAAATGTTGCGGGGACTTTAATCGTTTTAAAGACATTCCGGCCCCCTGTTGCGACCCCTGTCATTAAGGCTTTCATAATATGGCCTGGGTTTCCAAGTTCTTTTTTCCAATCTGCTCCTTCTAAAGAACGTTCAGAAATATCTGAATCGGCTCTTATACTGGTTTTAAAAGAGGGGAGATCTAAATAAGTTGTAATAAGTTCAGCTGCTTCGCTTTTTCCAAGTCCTGGAGCTCCATAAAAATAATAATATCGTCGAGAAGAGTGGGCATCATAGGAAGAGGCTCCCGTAATTTGCATAATGACTTCTGAAAGTCTGTTCCTTACTGCAGGACAATAATGTGTAAGTTTTTCTCTGATGCGTTTTTTATGAGGAGGGAGTGTTTCTAAGATGGCTTTTTCTTGATCTGTAAGTTCGGCGTCTCTTTTTAAATTCCACCATGGAAAACTCAAGTTGATCAACTTTTTTTGAAGGGGTAATTTTAAACAATTTTCTAAAAATTCCCTTTGAAAATCGAAAGGGGGAAAGCCATCTAATCGCGCCATAATAAGAGTTCTTTCCATTTCTCTTTCAAGGCTAGGATTTTTATAAAAACGTTTTCGAATAATATAAGCGACTTCTAAATCAAAAATTGGTTCGCGTGTTAAATATAAAAGCAGATCTTTTTTTTGCCTTGCAATAGCAGCTGAAACTTTCTTTAAATCCACTTGTCCATCAGGGCCTAAAAAATCGCTTGCTCCTTGTAACGTAGATCCTGCAGCCATTCCAGTTCCAGCAACGACAGCAGCACGTGAAATAGCTGCTGCTGCTCCTCCGCCGGCTGCAGCTGGTGGAAAAGCAAAAAAAGAAAGTCCTGCCGCTGCTGAAAAGAAAGTTCCAAGAGCTTTTGTAATTTTAGAAGCTGCGGACGTCTTATTTTCTAATATTAGACTTTGAATATCGTCTAATTCTCGATCTAGTTTTGTAAAAAGACGTGCTTCTAAAAATTTAACTTTCTTTAAAAGAAGAAGTCGAATGACATCTTGTTGGACATCTGTTTCATAGGCATGTTCATAGTGGGTAAATTTTTTGATTTTAGGAAGCTCCTCTTGATTGTAAATACTTTCATCAAAAATATGCGCGTAAGGATTTGCGGGGGGATTTGCTCTTATGGGGGACTCCATAATCAGCAAACTCAGAAGGGCAACACTTAATTTTTTTTTGTAAGACATTTTTCTCTCCTTTCGGGTGATCAGTAAATTGGGATTAAAATTGTTAAAGGGGCTATAAAATCGATTAAGAAGAAGGTGATTTGATAAAACCTTTCTCAAGGTCTTAAGAAAATTTTTTCAATTTTTAGGGAATTTAAACATCCTCAAAACTTACGGAGATTTATAAGAAAAACCGTACGGACAAGAAAGAAATGAGAAAATAAAGCTTTTAACGGTGAAATATTTTTTTTTAGTATTCTTATCTACGTAAGAAATACGGAAAGTACGCATCACAAAAATATTCTTAAAGAATGCTCATGCCTATTTTCTACAAATTTGAGCACATACGAGAGACAGGAAGAGATGAGTAGAGCCATCAAGAAGCTCAAACATTTCCCTTTTCTGATAAGAAAAAAACCTTCAAACCAATTGAAAGGTTGGGCGTAGAATGAATGTTATAGGAATTTTTCCAAATGTTGCTTCGGTGCTTCGTTTAATTGGAGCAAGTCTTAAACAAATTGATGAAGATGCGTTGCTTCCATAAAATCATATGCGTCTGAAGCCCACACAATTGTTTTTAAATAAATGGTAACATAGGCAATGATCCAATATAATTTTAAATGCTTGACAAAGGTTTATTTTCTATTGTAATATTACCATCTTTTTAAATTATATTAATTAATACTTCATTACTTAAGGAAGATGAGCTTTGGCCCCTCAATATTACTTTGTTTATAATCTTTTTCTTTTATATAGTTTTGCAGGAAAATTCAAAATATTTTTTAAAAAAATAATTTCTTCTTTTATGCTTGCTTCTCTGCTTGTTCAGGTTTTTTCCCCAGCATTAGCAATGATGGAAAGAGAGGATAGATATCCTTCCAGAAAGGAGCCTGTTCTTATCACGATTACAAAAATCTCTGAGATGGAAGAAAAAGGAATCTTTGTTCGGCCTGGAGATGTCATAGCCCTTAATTTATACTATTTCCATAAATTAAAATAACAAGTATGATGTTCTGCAAATGGAAGCA
>JAFEBT010000039.1 GCA_018242545.1 Pseudomonadota bacterium | reverse complement strand
ATTGCCGCAAAGATTTTCTTCATAAAACCTCAACAACGCTCAGCAAAAACCAAGCGATCCTTGTTGTGGAAAAGTTGAAAATTGGCAATATGTCATGCTCTGCCAAAGGAACGAAGAAAGAACCTGGCCGGAATGTTAGGGCAAAAGCAGGTCTGAATCGCTCTATCCTCGATCAGGGATGGGGAGAGTTCATAACTTACTTAAGCTATAAGCAGAAAGAACGGGGCGGTCTCTTAATTTTTGTTGATCCTCGATACACAAGTCAAACATGTAATCGGTGTGAATATATAGATGCGAACAATCGCACTTCTCAAGCCGTATTTAAATGTCAGTCTTGTAAGCATGAAGATCATGCGGATGTAAATGCAGCAAAGAATATATTAGCGGCAGGGCATGCCGTGCTTGCCTGTGGAGAAGCGGTAAGACCAACTCTGCCAAAAACAGAGAAGGCAGCTTTGATGAACCAGGAACCATCTTTAAATCAGCTTGTAGCTTGAATTTAAGGAATCTCCCTCCTTAAGGGGGAGAGGATGTCAAGTTAAAATAAGGATATAATAAAGAATATTCGGAATGCTCTCACTTTTTTGAGAGTTTTATTTTGAAAGATAAACGAAAAGACAGTTTTTTGATAATATAAGTGGGCAGACCGATGCAAACATTAAATCAACGTTCTATAGAAATTTTTAGACGCATTGTAGAAGCTTATGTGGAGACAGGGGAACCTGTTGGCTCTCGAACACTTTCAAAAATATCAGGGTTAACGCTTTCGCCTGCGACCATACGAAATGTTATGGCAGATTTAGAAGAAATAGGATTTTTGTATTCTCCTCATGTCTCTGCGGGACGCCTTCCAACGGAAGCAGGATTACGTTTTTTTGTAAATGGGCTTCTTGAAATGGGCACACTGACACGCGAGGAAAAAAAGAATATAGAATCCTTATGCGATGGTATTGGAAAAAATCTGCAAGAAATGCTTGAAGAAGCTACACTCGCGCTTTCAGGTCTTTCCCAATGTGCAGGACTTGTTTTTGCTCCAAAAACAGAAGCAAGCTTTAGACATATTGAATTTGTTGCGGTTGGAACGGGGCGTGTTCTTGTCATCCTTGTAACGGATGAGGGGGGTGTTGAAAATCGCATTTTAGAAGTGCCCCCTGGATTTCCTTCTTCTGTTTTAACACAAGCCGGAAATTACTTAAATCATCGACTTCAAGGGCATACCTTATCTGAAGCCAAAAATATCATTTTACAAGAACTTGCGGAAGACAAAGCGAATCTTGACGAGTTGACGCAAAAGATTGTAACCATGGGCCTCGGAAGTTGGGCTGAAACACCTTCAGGGGGTACGCTCATTGTCAGAGGGCAAGCTAATCTTTTACAAGAAGCCGCTTTGCCTGAAGACTTTTCAAGACTGCGTGGACTTTTTTCTGTTTTGGAAACAAAAGAAACACTTGTAAATTTGTTAGAAGGAGCAATTGAAGCAGAAGGTGTTCAAATTTATATTGGAACTGAAAATCCCTACTATAATTTAACAGATTATTCAGTTATTCTATCTCCCTATACAAATGGTCGAGGATCGGTCGTTGGAGCTGTTGGTGTTATTGGTCCTACACGGTTAAATTATGGACGTATTATTCCCATGGTCGATTATACGGCAAAGGTTATTACACGTCTTATTGGTCCAAGCTGAATTTTAGATTTTAGATGATGGAGACTTTTATGTTTGATACGGAACATTCTTTCGAAGATCAAGAAACTGAAACAACTCAAGATGCAGAAACAAGCCAGAATTCTCAAGTTTCCTCTGAGGGTAAAGATTTGAAAGCAGAAATAGATCAACTTAAAGGAGATCTCTTACGCGCGCTTGCTGAGACAGAGAATGTTAGAAAACGATCCCAAAAAGAAAGAGAAGATGCTTTCAAATACGCTATTTCAAATTTTGCGCGGGATTTAATCTCTATTTCAGAAAATTTCAAACGTGCGCTTGAAAGCGTCTCTAAAGAAGAAATTGAAAAGACACCCAGCGTAAAGGCTTTTTTTGAAGGTGTTACAATGATAGAGCGTGAGCTTCTGTCTGTTTTTGATCGGCATGGAATTCAGAAGATTATGCCAAATATTGGTGATAAGTTTGATCATAATCTTCATCAAGCAATGTTTGAAGTCGAAGATCCTTCCAAACCTGTGGGAACGATCGTCGAAACCCTTCAGGCAGGTTATGTTTTAAATGATCGTCTGTTAAAACCTGCTTTTGTGGGCGTCTCAAAAGCTGGGAATGCTGGATAAGCCCTTCTAAGTATCGCGTTTCTTCTGCGATAATGATAAGTGGACATATATGCCATTCAATAGGGAAATACTAACGCAATTAATAACGTTTAAACGTTGTTAAATTTTGTAAATATAAAGATTATTGCACCAAATATGGGTTTAGGGGATTTGGTGCAATAATTCTTAAGAATCGTCTGAGGCTTGCTCTTTATATGGATAGAGACGATTAAATTCTTCAAGTGCTTTTTGTCTTTCATCTTCATTTTTAAGAGTAAGGGTTTTTACAATTTCGGTAAAGGAAGAATCCGCGGTTTCTTTGTTAGGTCCAAAGGCAAATGTAATGGTATTCCATTGATTAATTTCTTGTGGGATCATTCCAGAAGCGAGACATAATTTTAAAGATGCAACATTTGTGGGCGCAACAGTTGCAATATATCCTTGAAAGGGGTGTTTTATAATTTGAGCAAACGACTGAAGAAGTCTTTTATATTCTTCGTATGTATATGTTTGTCTTTGAGAAAAAAGCTGTTCAAGTTCTTCCGCAGCTTCATCATCTTTTGGAAGCAATGTCAAATCATTTGTATTAAATTTTTCCTCAAAATAGCCATGGATGACACGTAAAGCAGATTGTGCTATTCCACGGGATCTATACTCTGGGTGAAGAAGAATGGTTGCTTCTTCTCCTGAAAAGTCAAAATTCCCAATAACTTGTTCATCTCTAAGAATGGCCCAATGTTTTTCGATAATATTTCCAACCTCTTCCATTCTATATTGGCGTTCAAAAGCATCAAATTCAAGGCTTGAATTTTCTGAAGGTGTTATAAAGGATGTTTCTTTCGGTGTTGCAGCATGAGCTGCTTGCATTTCTTTTAAAGAGGTTTCATCTGCAAATCTGAAAGGTCTTACTCTATAATTTTGACCTTGTTTATCTGCTATTTCAAGTTGAAGACTTTCATCAGCTTCCATAGAAAAAAGGGATTGGAAACTTCCAAAAAATAGAGAAGAGAGAATGACAAGAAAAAATAATTTTAAAGATGCTTTCATGGAAATACCTTTTGAGGATAAAAATTTTTTTAATTTTTAAAAATTTTTATAACAGTGCTCAAGAAAAAAATAAAGAAAATTTATTTAAGTTAAAAAATTATTCCTTTTAAAAAACTTATAAAACCTAGGATTTCATTGTCACAAATGTTTGGCTTATGATGTTCTTTCCAATTTTCTGCATTTTCGATTAAAGAAGCCCATTTTGGATATGTATTTTTCACCCAATTAGAAGCTTCCTGTTTAGAGGCAACACGATCATTAAGATGCAAAAAAAGTATTCTGCATAATATAACAACAAGATAAGCTTGATAGTCGGATTCTTTAAGGGAAAGATTTTCTATGGTTAAAGAGGCCCATTTTTTTGCAAAGAATAGAGATTAATAAGCCATTCAAAGCCATAAAGCGCATCTTCTTCATAAAGTTTACCATTATTTACATACGGCCTTGCAGAAAGAGGAGGAAGCATACTTTCGAGCATTGCTTGTGTTATGTAAGAACACTCTATACGTCTTCCCCACTTGGGAAACTTTTGTTGAAGATCATGATGAAGAACGCCAATATGTTTTCGAACGTTTGGTGTCAAGGAAGTATGTAAAATAACTGCAACATCAAGATCACTTGTTTGAAAATTAAAATGGTCTGTTACATAAGATCCCGTAAGATATACGCCAATAAGATTCTTTTTTAAAATTTCTTTAAAAAGCGAAGGTAAAATCTTTATAAGAGCGTCAAGCTCAATATCGGCAGTTCTTTTGTTTTTAATCTTTCTGTTACTCCAGTTATATGTATGTTAAAAATATCTTAAAGAAATTATAAAAAGTCTCAAATAGTTTTTTTAAAAAGTCAGGCAGAAGTCGGTTATGGAATTTGAAAATAATGTCCGCTTAATTTATGGAAAAAAGGGAGAAAAATGGCTTGAAAATCTTCCGTTCTTGGTCGAAGGGCTTGCTTCTCAATGGAATTTAGAAGATTTGAAAGTCTGTCCGGATTTAACTTACAATTATGTTTTAAAAGGCCGACAAGGAAAAAATCCAATTGTTTTAAAACTAGGAATTGATCTTCTTGCTCTTCAACAAGAATATGATGCCCTTCAAGCATTTAAAGAGCATGGGGCTATCTCTATTATTGATGAAAATTTAAAGAGAGGCGCTCTTTTATTCACACAAGCAATTCCTGGAAAAACGCTTTCTTCTCTTTTTCCGAAACATGATACTGAAGCACTACAAATTGCTTGCCAATTAGCAACGTCGTTGCACCAAGCTCCTCTTCCTCCAACTCATTCTTTCCCACTTTTGTCAGAGTGGCTTAAAATTATCGATCAAGAGTGGGAATTTCCATTTTGTCAATTACAACGTGCAAGAGATCTTAAGGATGAGTTGCTTAAAAATTCTAAGCAGCACGTTCTACTTCATGGCGATTTACATTATGGTAATATTTTATCAGATAAAGAGAAATGGCTCGTGATCGATCCCAAAGGCGTTATTGGAGATTCTCTCTATGATATGACAGGGTGTTTGTTGAGAGAGCCATTTAAGCTCTTTATGAGCCAAGAAAATATCCTTAATTTTTTAAGACAGCGAATGGAATTTGTCGTGATTTATACAAAGAGATCCCTAAAAGAAATTTGGGCATGGACTTATGTACAGACAATTATGTCGATTTGTTGGTCTTTAGAAGACGGACAAAATGTGGATTCAAAGCGTAAATTTTTAGAAATTTTAGAAGAATGTTTTAAGTAAAGAGAAATACGGAAGACGAAGATCATGCAAAATCCAGCAATTCAAAAAGAAAATATTCATATTGAACCCGCAACTCTTTCAGAATATCCAACTCTTCAAAATCTTGCGCGTTTTTATCTCTATGACATGACACGCTATTGTGGATTTATTTCAGAGGATTGGGCATGCCCAGAAAATGGTCTTTATGAATGCAATGACTTTAAAAAATATTTTGAAGAGGCTTCTTGTAAAGCATATTTTATACGGGTTAAAAAAGAATTGGCAGGCTTTGTTCTTCTAAATAAGAATGGTACTTCTCCTAAAACAGATTGGAATATGGGAGAATTTTTTGTTCTCTCTAAATTTCAAGGAAAAGGCGTTGCTCCTTATGTTGCTCACCAAATTTGGCAGGATCATAAAGGTCAATGGGAAATTGCTGTGATTCCTGAAAATATAAAAGCTCTTACTTTTTGGCGAAAAGCAGTATCCAATTTTACGGGAAAAAATTATACTGAAGAGGTTAAAACCATTGATTATGATGAAGATCAACCTAAAAGACATGTTTTGAGTTTTAGGGTGGATTCAAAAAGTTAAAATTCGAGCTTCTAGGCTTCTTTTCAGTGTTAATTTCAAATTAAGTTTACAAAATATGTATTTTTAAGGATAACATAAGTACTTTTTATAAGTTTCTTTGTGCTCTTACGTATCATAAGTTAGGTTAACAAATAACTTGTGCTTCTGCCTCCAGAAGGATTTTTTTGAAGCAGATTATAATCAAGAAGCTTTTTAATATCTCGAAGGGCGGTATCTTGAGAACACTTTGTTAATTTTGCATACTTACTCGTTGTTAAGTTGCCCTCAAAATTTTCTAACATAAGATTTAGAACTTTCTTATGCCGATCATTGAGAACATAGCTGTTGGCTTTTTTCCAGAATTGGCTTTTATTTAAAGTAATGGCAAAAATTTTTTCAGAATCTTTAATGGCTTGTTCAATACATTTTAAAAACCATAAAAGCCACTCTGTAATATCCAATGTTCCTTTCTGCCCCCCTTCAAGCATATCGTAATAAATTTTACGTATCTGCTCTATTTTACAAGACATACTATAAAAATGTTCTTGAGATTGATCTGAACGTGTGAGCAGCAAATCTGTTTGAGCACGAGCAATACGACCATTTCCATCATCAAAAGGATGGATGGTAACAAACCAAAAATGAGCAATTCCTGCTTTAAAACGAGATCGAGCTTATGTTCTTCATTGAACCAACTTATAAAACGGGACATTTCATGTGAAACACGAGATGCATTAGGCCTAGGATAGGGAAGAAAAATATGAAAATTACCTATAAATCTATCTTTATTTTCGTATAATTTTGGTAACCATTTTAAAATTGAGTTCATTCATCAAGATGTTAAAAATTAAATCCGAAATTTCTTTAGAATCTTTTGCAGTTGCCTTTCTGATGCGAAAAGTCATTTTCTGCTTTTTAGATGTTTGTTTTTAATATTTAATTTTGAAAATGGATGCCTATAAATGCTTATTTAGAAAATTCCAAAAATTGTCTATTCTTAAATTCTTTATAGGAAGTGGTGGGCACGACAGGATTCGAACCTGTGACCACCTGATTAAAAGTCAGATGCTCTACCGACTGAGCTACGTGCCCCTCCTTCATCTGATATCTTTTTAATCCAACGTTTGTCAAGGATAATGTTAAAATGGTATGATCATTTGCACAGGTTTTCTAAGCATTGCCCTTTTATAGCTTTTAAAAGAGTAAGTTTTTATGTATTTTAAAAACAAAAGGGTTTACTTGCTTTTTTCTCTAAAAAGTAAGATTAAATCTTCCTTGAGGGAGTTGGGAAATGTTAAGAATTTCTCGAATTTGACTTCTCTGGTCTTCAGAAAAATTTGAATAACTTCTAAGCTTAAGCGTAAGCATTGGATGTTTTTCCAAAAAGATAGGAAGAAATAGAGCAAGTTCGTGCCATTTTTTTTCATCAGGTTTAAAAACCATATGGCTTTCAAATTCAGCATCTTTTGGATACTCATAATAAATCCCGTCAGAATAATAGCTAGAATTTCCTGGAGAAATCTGAAAAGCTGTTGGAGAAGATCTTAGAGAGAGCGTTTTATAAGTGCGTTGTGTTTCAAAATATCCTCCTTCAAAAAAACCAGTCGAAAATTCTTTGAGTGTGGGAGGTAAAATTTCTGAAAAGTCCCGTAATTGAGAAAGAGAAAGATTATTTAAAGAGACATTTAATGAACTTCTTAAATGTGATAGCACAGAAAAGATAAGTTCTGATGTTTGTGTGCCATGAAAAAACCCTATATGTAAATTTTCAAGTTTAAGACATTTTGGAAGTTCATCTTTGAAAAATATTCGTGCAATGTCTTCTTTTAAACAGTAATTAAAAGTTAAGTTTTCAAGAAAGGGTAGGGTGGCTTCAAGCCAGTCTGTCTTTCCGTGTTCAAGCGCGAAAAAAACCACATGGGTATTCGGCAAGCCAGGATTTTGTGTGTTCGGGTGGAGAGGATCTTCCATATCCAAATTAATAAAAGATGGATTTGATTTAAAGAGCTCAAGCATATCCGTATTGCTTAAAGCGGGCGTGCTTCCTATTGACAAAGAAGCGAGGGTATTTATAAGAGCTTGTCCAGCCGTAGAGTCTTCGAGGTTAAAAACAGACAAGATAAGCCTTTTGGCAAGGGGGATTAAGACCGCATTGTAACGATAAGCAGACTTAATAACACTGCATTTCATCTCAACAGATTCTAAGTCAAGGCCATAGGTGAGATTAACTTGATCTTGAGGAGGAAGGGTTAAAAATAATTTTTCATAAGCCTGAGGGGTTAAAAAAGAAGCTAAAGTTTCAAGAGGAAGCGTTTTTTGAAGATCCTCAATATCAACGGTTTGTCTCCAGTCTCCTTCCATTCTTGGAAAGCGTTTGAGAAGACCATGGCCTGGAGATCCATTCTCCATAATAAGTATAAATGCTTTTTTTCCATTGATGAAAAATGTGATGTCATCAAAGTAATCTCTTTGAATTGGACTATAAAATAAATTTTCTCCTTCCCAGGTGAGGGCAAAATTATCTCGAGATAAAAAACGACAAAGCGTGTCAAATCCTCTGGAAACAGCTTCTTGGTTTTCTTCAAAGGCTAGACACTCTGAAGCAGGGTTTCCATAAAAAGAATGTGTGAAATTTAAAAAATTTATAAGACCAGGTGCGAGCTCATAATCTTTTTCTCCTTTCTTTCCCATTGTTGATTTTAAGTATCGAACCTTGGGAAGAGCAGAACAAAGAGCGGCCATTTTATTGCGTCTTTCTTGAGACAATCGTAAGTCTGGGTTTTCATTAAGCCAAGCATAATAAATATTTAGAGGATGATCTTCTTCCAAAAAAGGGGCTTTAAACAGATATTTATTGGTAAGAGAAGCGGAAGAAGGAACAGAGTCTTGGTAAAGAGACGGAACGGAATTTTCTTCAGAAGATGGCTTTTGAAATTCAGAAGTTGGAAGTTCTTCTTTCTTAAGTCGACATACACAATCTGAAAAGTTTGAGAAAAGAGTTTCAATACAATCGGAAAAAGGGTTTTCCCCAAAAAAAGCTGTTTGATATTGAAGGAAAGAAGGAAGAGGGCTTTCAAAAAAATCATAGCCAAAATATAAATAAGAAGCACGTGTAGGATCTAAAAGATTCTTTTTTAAATCCTCTGGATTATTTCGAATATCCCAATACATCTCTTCTGAAAAGATTGTTGTTGGAAAGGATGGGCGCAAGGTTTCGGCTTCAACGTCCAAATATCCTGAAAAGAAGTTTAAAATGTCATCTGCTGTTTTTGCTTTTTGCCAAAAGAAGAAAAAAATAGAACGTTGGACTAGAGCTTCTGGAAAATGATCTTGTTGATGCTGCTGTTCATGAATCGCTTTTGTAATAATGTCAATAAAACGAATGGCTTCAAATTCATTTTTTTTATTTTTTAAACGGCGTAAGGTTTTCGTGAATTCAGTTTCAGGAGCAGAAGGAGATAAAGCATGCTCATACATTTCAAGCTCTCCTTCCTTTAAAAAATCCGATTCAGAGAAAGTGTTTTCATCAGAGAAAGTTGAAAGAAGAACTCTTAAACCTTTTGTTAATACCAAGAGGTCTGAGCGTAATAATCCCGAATTGCTTAAATTCTCATCATTCGTAGAATCGATGAGCATTCGGACCTGCTGAGAAAGAGTCATTTTTAGTTCATGTCCGCAAAATTCTGGAAGTTCCCTAAGAAGCTTTTGGTATTTATCAGGTTGGAGGGGTGTTGTAGATTTTGTTAATAAACCATAAATAATGCTCTTAAAAGTTGTTTCATCTGCGGGTGCTTTGAATTGATCTTCAACCATCTTTAAAAGCTGTCCAATTCTAAAAGGATCTAACTTTCCCAAGGGGTTCGCCGATTGGTTGGCAATCAAAAGAACGCCATCGGGAGATGGGAAAAGATGCATGACGAGAGCCGTTGTGGCATCGCTTGGAAAACATGCTGACTTTATCGTTGAGATACTTTGCGGATGGGGTGGAAAATTTGGATCAAACCGAGAGGTTAAAGAACCAAAAAAACGAGCATTTTCAATTTTTTTTTTGCTCTTGAGTGATTTTTCATTAAATGATCTTCCCTGAGAAGAGCAGGTGACACGCATCCAATCTTCTAGCCCAACCAAAAGCTCCATGCTTTGAGAGGAAAACGGAGAAAAAATTATCAGAAAAAAAAGAGTTAGAAATAAAAAACGTGATTAAGTAAAAAAATAATTTAAGCTCCTCAAAAAATAAAATAAAAAATCATTTTCTCAATTTAAATTAAATATTCTTTAGTCAAAATTCAAGCATTTTAAAGATCTTCTATATTTTGAATGTAGCGTGTGGCTTTTAAAAAATTGACCAAACTTTTAAATTCTTATTTAAAAGCTATTCAGAAACAGAAGGATGAGATGTTTTTTGAATTCCTAAAAATGTTAAAAATTGATTTAAATCAGTGGTTTCATTCAAAACATCCTGAAAAACTTCTTCGAGGCTCATGTGTTCCCATTGAAGAGCGCGTTTAATGAGATAAGGAGAAAGGCTATGGGGTTCTGTTTCCATAAGAAAAGTCTGAATCTCTTGTAAAAGACGATAGGCTTCCTCTCGAGAATTAAAAGACGATACAGAAGTTTGGCTCTTCTCTATGGGAGTTTCTTTTGGAGTTGTCTCCTGCTTTCTGGAAGGTGGAAGAGTTTCTGACAAGGGTAAATCTTTGAGGGGCGTTTCTTCTGTAGATTCTGATGAAGAGGAAACAGGATCTCTTCTTTGTTCTATTTTTTCTGCAGAAACATCCTCTTTGCGTTCAGCTTTGATCTGATCTATGAGATTAAGAATATCTTTGAGGCTCCGACGCAGTGTATAAAGCGAGATTTCAGAAGATTGATAATGTGTAAGAAGAAATTTCTCAAGCGTCTCGGTTTCTTTCAGAGCAGCTTCAAGGCTTTCAGAAAGCGTTTGATAAAAAGTATTGGGTGTCTTAGCAATGGCTGCTTGAATATTTTTTAAAATAGGGCGTCCTTCATTTTGTGCTTTTTGTTCTAGTTCTTCTGGAGATTCGGATTTTTGAAATATCTTTTCAAGACCCAAAGCTTCTTTCCAATCTAAAAATCGATAAGAAACAGTTTGAGAGAGTGACTTTTCAGTGATGAATGTTTCACAAAGCCGGGAAGAAAGCTTTTCATTGAGCCAATGAAAAGGGGCCAAACGGTAGTCATTATCCCCTCTTTTTAAAGGCGGATACCCCGTTTCCCAAAAAGAAAGACAAAGGTCATTAAGCAGTTTTAATCCTCGAATAAGACCTTGTAATTGATAAAGCTTAATCCATGCCTCAATAAGCCAAGCCATAAGCTGAAAGTCTTTAGTTCGTGTTGAAAGAGCGTCCGTTGCGAGTTTTTCAACCTCCTTGAAGTTGGCCACTTTTAGGGTTTTTTTCCAAACACCTTGAGGCAACATGGGGTCATCTTCTTGTCGTGCTAAGCGAATTTTATTATATACTGGGTCATAGGCAAGAAAAACACCAGCAGGCTCTTTACCCTCAAAAGGTTTTAAAATAGGATCACAATCTTCTTTTTGAGTTTGTTTTTTTGAAATTTCTTTTTTTGAGGACATAAAATACAAATCCTTCTATTTTTTTGAGGCTTGATTTAGTGGCTTAGGACAGGAGCCGCATCTGGGAAATAGGGAACGGTTAACACTAGTCCTCCTTGTTTTTCAGGCGCTTTAGGTGTGATGCGCATAAATAATTTTGCAGGTATGGAAGAAGGATTATTAGGTGTTAACGCTCCTCGTGTCGGAATTTTAAAAAAGAGAGTTTGAGGGTTAGGATCTGTTAGGTTTGAGAATTCTGTAAGAGGAGTGTCTTGCATTAAGATTAACTCAAGAAGAGCCCAAGGGCCGTTATAAGTATAAGTTGCTGTATTTCCTGTGACAGAAAGGTTAGGCTGGTTACCATCTGTCATTGGCTGGTTTGGGCCATTTGACGCCCATTGAAAAGAGACAGTAACGGGCGTACCATAAGACCAAATTCCTGAGAAATTTGCGCTATGAAGATCAATATCTTGGGGTCCCACTTGAATAACCCAATCTATAAGTTGACTTGCGCCAACTTCATGAGAACGGTTAACACGAAATTCAACGTCAAAGTCATAAGTTGGAAGATCGGAAAGATTTTTTGATGTTAAAAAAGGATCAAAAAAAGCACGTACATCGTCCATAGCCATGATGAATTCAAGCGCACGATCTTTTGAAATTCCATAACTTTTACTTGCGTTTAAAAATTCTTTAGCAGACACGACAAGGTTATCATAAAGACTAAAAAATGCTTTGATGTCCTGAGGCTCTGCATAACCTGAAGCGTTCTTAGTTGCCGTGCCAATGAAAGGAAATTTGCCTGCAAGGCGTGTATTGAAAAAGGTTTGAATTTGATCATAATGGTTGAGGGCTATTTTCCCTGACAGAGCTTCACATCGTCCTAACAAATCTGACCTTAATTCTTGAAGACGATTTGTAAAGAAATCTTGATGTTCTGGTGTAACAAGAGGATCTAATTTTTGAGCACAATTAGAAACCGTAATTGTATTCATGTCTTTTAGAATAAAATTTTGGAGTGTTGAAATTGAATTTCCAGGTTTTTTATTATTAAAAGCTGTGACAGCATCCAAGATGAGGGTCCATTTTGTTAAAAGGCTTATATTTTCACTCATTAAATGGAAATCACTAAAATTTAGAAAGTTTAAAATTGTGGCTGCATAATTGACAGATAAATAAGAAATACGCTCTCTTATAAGATCAAGATATGCTCTAAGGCTTGTTTCATCGGGAACATTATATGATAAAAAGGCAGCATTCATATCACCTGTCCACTCTGAAAAAGTTGTGTCTATAGGCTCATAAAGACCTTCTGACTCAAGGACCTGGTCAATATCTAATAAAATTTGAATAAGCTGATTACTTAATAAATCACGAAACTCAAGAAATATAATATCAAGGTTTGCGAGTTTCATAGCTTGAATAAGGGTCATGAAGGTTGGAATATTTGGTTTTAGATTTGCAATTTGTCGTCTTATGGCTTCTTCAGGTGCGTAATTTTGTAAAAAAATAGTAGAATCTACAAAATCTTGGGCTTGAGCAAGGAGACTTGTGACTTTTTGTTGTGTTGATTTTACTGAAATCAAACGAAAAGCTTCTTGAAGGCCTAAAGGATATGAAGTTAAATTATCAGTTAAAAAAGTGTTGAATTCATTGACAAGGTCCAAGGCTTCATTGACAAGCTGACCATCCCAATAGAGCTGTGTATTCGGAAGTATTTCTTTTGCAAATGCAAGCTCGTCGGAAGGTTCCATAAAAGACATTGACAGAAATTCAGCAAAAGCTGACTGAACACGTAAGAGGCCTAAAGAAGGGCCTGAGACAAGCTTTCCATTTTGAACTTCAAAGAACGGACCTGT
The DNA here is from genome assembly GCA_018242545.1 of Pseudomonadota bacterium. Classification (NCBI taxonomy): domain Bacteria; kingdom Pseudomonadati; phylum Pseudomonadota; species Pseudomonadota bacterium. The sequence goes on along the minus strand of JAFEBT010000039.1, from coordinate 4,747 downwards.
AAGATTGGACCCTATCTTAAGAAGCTTTTCTTTGAATTTTTTAAAACTGGTATTCGCTTCGAGAACTAAATTATCACCGATTTCGTTTGTAAAAAAATAAGATTCATAAATCATCCCAATGATTTGATTATAGGTTTCTCCTGGATCAAAAGAATCAAAATTTAGCCATTCAAGATGAGGATTATCGAGAAGAGAAATAAGAGTATTCATTTTGGTTAAAATATCATCAAGATCATGTCTAAAAGGGACTTGACCGGTTGAAGGTAATTCAAAGATTTTAAATGCTTCTGAAAGCGTCAAAAGATGGTAATTGGTAAGATTTTTTTCAAAAATAGAAAATAAAAATAACTTAAAGAGAGATTTTAATTTTTCTTGAGCTTCTACTTTATAAGAAGAAAGGTCGATAGGATTTTCTTTTATTTTTAAAAAAGAACGTTTATAAAATTCTCCTTTTCCGTAAGCTATCTTTGGGAGATTAAATCCAAAAAGATAAAAAACCAGGTCGCTTATATGTTGGGTATTAGGATCATTGGGGAGATTATTGTAAAAGTTTATGTATTTTTCAAGTTCGCGAAGACTTACAACATAATTATTTAAATTAAAGAATTCAGAGGTTTGAAGGGGATCTATGGGGTTATTTACGAGTTCTGAATTTCCTGTGTAACTTGCAACGGGGTTTTTAATAATTTCATTTGCTTTATCCACAAGTTTGCGTCCAATAGCGTATAGAAATATCTCTTCATTTGAAAAAGAGAGTACTTTTTCAATACTATTGTAAAAGAAGCCTGTCCAAGAGGGTGGGAGGGTATAAAAGAAGAATTTTGTATGCTCAAGTTTTGACATTAATAAAAGGAGCGTTTTAGCTCTATCGCTAAAAAATTCAACATTTTCTGAATCTTTTTGAGTGTTTAAAAATTCTTTTTTCTCTTCAAGATCAACGAAAATTTTCTGTAAGAGGGGATTGAGATCAAAGATCGTTTTATGAAGGTTTTCATGATCTCTCCAGATCCCATAACTGAGCATTAAAAAAGTTAAAAAAGTAACAACGCGCATAACATTAATGGCTCTACTCGAAGCAATAATGCGTCTTTGCCCGGGGGTTGCAAGTATATATTCAGGGAAAATTTTATCTTCAAGAAGTTGCGTAACAAAGGCAACTTTTCGGTCATTTATCATATTATAAGCATTCAGAGGCTGTCTGCCCTCTAAATTCGCAAGAGCTGTGTCATTTTCCACATCTTCAGGTTGCCAAGAAGTATCTCCTGTAAAATAAATCCCTCGGCAAAAAAAAGCTTCTCGATATCCAACATTTTTAAAAATACTTGTTAAATATAATTGTAATGTTTCTTGAAGTTTCTGAAAATTTTGAGGGAATAAGATAACTCCATCCTTAAGCGAGTCATCAATATTTAAAGTAAAAATTTCAAGTTGATTCAATGTTAAAGACGCCATCATATCTTCAAATGCTTCCTCTACCCATTCCCCTTGAAAATTTTCAAGAGGGTCATAAGGTGAAGACCATCCAAATATTTGAGCTTTTTGAGAAGAAGAAAGGGAGCTTGTAAAATTTTTAAAACCTGGGATGAGGTCGCACTTTGTAATGACAACATAAATTGGAATATTAAGGCCTAACTTATTTTCTATAAGAGATAGTTTTTGGTAGATTGTATTAGATCTTTCAAGCAGAGAATCTACATCTAGATTTGAATTGTTCCATAATTCAGTTGCTGGAATTGTTAAAATAAGACCGTCAAGCGGGCGTTTTACACGGAAGTGAGAAAGAAGCCTAAACAAACGAATCCAGTTTTGATTATTAGACTGAGTTGTTTTTTCTTCAATCAAATAACTTCCTGAGATATCAAGTACAACGCCTTGATCAAAAAAAGACCAGGAACACCCAGCCTCCTCTCCCTCTTTTAAAAGGAATGGCTTTCCAAGTGGCAGAGGAAGGTTTGCATTTTGAATAAAAGTCGTTTTTCCAGAATTTTCAGGGCCGATGAGGAGGAACCATGGAAGTTTATATTTATAATCGGAGCCCCCAATATTTTTACGCAAAACTTGCAAGGCATTTACAAAAGATTTTCCTAAAGGTGTAATTGGTAAATACCCAAAAAGCGCAATAAATTCAGTAAATTTACTGCTTTTAAAGATCATGTCCTTTTCTTTTGAAACAGGCTGAGATGTAGAAGAAGGCGCAGAAGAAGGGGAAGAGCTTTTTAAACTTTTAAGAACAATGTAGGTTAAAACACCAATTACAGAAAGCGCCGTAAAAAGAAAACTTGTTACCATATAGGGAAGATATGGCTCAATGGCGCTAAGAATCATTTCAATATCAAAAATTGTATTCATTTCGTTAGGAAACTTTCATGTGATGACTTTTTTGACTCATAATTTTTTGTATGATTTGATAGGTATTTGATGTATCTACATACCAAAGAATAGATGCAATGAGTCCCATGCCAAAAACAAGTCCCACAAAAGCACCATACCAAATTCTGGGATTTGGAAGATTATGAATGAGACCTTCGTCAAGTGTATATCCGTAAGCTTCTGGAAATAATAAATATGTGGAAGTTTGAAAATCAGGTTCCTTTCGAACAACAAATAAAAATAGATTATCCATATAATTTTTTAAAATTTGTTGATTATCTGTTCCTCTATATTTTCCTTGAAATCCTAATGCTAAAGCAAAATAATACAAAGCTCCTAAATCAATTTTTAAAGGATCTCTATTTAAAAGATAGGCATCTAAATTTTCAAAAAACTTATCTCCAGCAATTTGTGTTTTAAAAATTTTTTGTTCAATGAGAAACATATCCCAAACACTTTGACCAACCCAATTAAGATTTAAAAATATTTCGTCTGCTAAGGCAGCCATGATATAGAGAGCTTCTTGATAATAGGCCATTAAAAAATCTCCCCCTTCATGAGAGACTGTAAATTCTTGTGCTTCCAAAAGGCTGGAAATATTTTTTGAAATGGTGGCTACAAAATTATATAGGATGTCTTTGTGGCTTTTTTCATTTTTGGTGTCAGAAATAGATATTCCTTCAAGAGCGATTGTTTTTTCAGCAACAATTTGCTGAAAAAACTGTGTAAAGTTTTTTAAAATAAACGAGTTTTTTAAGTTGCTTGGTAACATTTTTAAGCTCTTTTTAAGTTTTCTTCGTATAAAGAATAATTCCTTGAGGTCTTGTTTCAGGTGAATCCATAAGATTTATAAGACACAGGGGTTCGCCTGATTTTATGAATTCTGGATCATTTGTAATTGTGACAAGAAGACCATTTTGGGGTGGGGATATTCCAAAGTCTGAGTCATTTTCGATGACTTGGCGACTTGATCCTAAGATACGCCGATCCCTTACATTTTTTAAGAAAGATTCAGATGCTATAATGGTTCCTCCCAGCCAGTCAACAAGATCCGATGATCCAAAAGTGGGGGTTCCACGTAAAGAGACAAGAAATGTTGGATCTGAAACTTGAGACGGTAATTCAATGGAAAAGACACGATCACATTGACCAAAAGGAAGGGCAGAATAGTTTTCTTGAATAATTTCGATCATGCTGATGACAAAACTTACGACTTGGTCAAAAGACTGGAAAATAGAATTGTGTTGATAGGGTGTAAAAAGAGGCGCAACTTGACCACGTTTAAGGGTGGTAAGATCCCCGGCAAGGGATAATAAAGCCTGGTATAACCTATAAGGATGCGTGATATTTGTCCCCAGAAGATCATCGAGGATTGGAATTTGACGCACAATAATCTTTAAAAGCTCCTCGTATTGCAGAATAAGAGGTTGTGCTGTTGGTGCGTTTGTTTGTAAATTTTCAGAAAGAAAAGCTGCTTTATCTTTTAAATGTTGAAGGATATTTGCAATGACTTGTCCAAGTATAGACGTTCTGGAACAAAAGGTTTGAGGGGGAAGAAAGGATGTTTGTTGATAGCTTTCATTAACAAATTCTATTTCTATAAGTGGGAAATTTACATATTGCGGAGGCGGTATATTTCCAACTAAAAGATTGATGTTTGGAACGATACGAGGAATATAGATTGGGTTTTCTCCTGTATTGAGATCTACACAAGGCTCACCGGGGATAGAGAGATATCTTGGAAAATCGCCTGTTAAATTAGATCCATTTGGATTGACAAAAGGAACACCCAAATAAATCATTAAAGGGCCTTTGCGAAATTCATCATTATAAACAGTCAAATCTATTTGTGGGATATAATTATTTTCCTCCGTTACCGTAAGAACAGTTCCGTCTGGCAATATGGCATCAAGTTCTAAAATGCTCAATTTTCCACTCACGAGAAGCACACGGTCAATTGTAAAGGCTGAAATTCCCCAGAAAAAAGGTTGAGCTGCTCTGAGATAACGGCACATAAGAGATTCATAACGAACAGAATGTTGCTGGAAATGCTGAGGAGCGATCAACATTCCTTCATACCATTGAATGGCATCAAAAGCGTGTTTCAAGGATTGCATCTTGTTCTCTCCCTCATCGTTATTTTATCTTCTTCATAAGTTTGTGACTAAGCTTACACCAAAATTATAGAAGGGAGAAGATCCTTCCCATAAAAAAAGGCTTAAATTTGGGTTAAAGGTGAAAATTAATCACAATAAAATGAAAACAGAGAAGTGATTTGAAATATCAAATTTAAAAAATAAACAATAGAAAGGGACATTAAACTTAACCCGAACTATGGATAAGAAGGAAAAGTCATAAAGGAATGTAAGGAAGGTTT
>JAFEBT010000038.1 GCA_018242545.1 Pseudomonadota bacterium | reverse complement strand
CAATCTTTCAAAAATATCAAGATGTTTTTCTATCTATCTTTTAGTGAACGCTCTCGTTTTCTTTTTTAAAACATACTTTTGATAAACTCCTCTTTATATCCATTTTTAAATGATTGACCTGTATTCCTGATGTTTTTAACTGCTAATTTTGTCCATTTATAAGCTTGAAAAAGATTCTTTGAAACACCAAAGCCGAAAATATACATCTTTGCTATACGTAGTTGAGCTATGGCAGAGTGCTGTCGCGCAGCTAAATGATACCAATAGAGAGCTTTTTTATAATTTGGCATGACACCCTCCCCTTTTTCATAGCATACACCGGACTTAAATTGAGCGTCTGAAAGACCTTGGTTTGCTGCCAATTGATACCATTTAAAAGCTTTTTTTGCTTTAAGAGGTGCGCTTTCAGCATTTTTATAGGAATCTGCGAGATAATATTGTGCCCAAATATGGCCCTGCTTAGCCGCCAAGCGTATTCATTTCAAATATTCTTTATCATTGCGAGGTGCATTTACCCCATAAAAAAACATTTGAGCCAGCAAATATTGGGACTGAGCGTCGCCTTTTTGGGCTTCTAAACGTGTCGTTTCAAAAAATTCATTGTCATCAAATTTCATTATGGATAATTTTCCATTCTTAGAAAATTTTTTTCTTTCCTAAAAAAACTTAAATTTAAAAAGTTTTTGGAATTTTTATGATTTGCTCTTTTTTTGATGAGATGTTTTGTGAAGTGGCGTCTTACTTCCTGATCCCCCTTTAGCACCACCTTCATAGACTTTATTAACGGTAGCCCACGCTCTTTTTTTAGCTTCCGCGGCGCTTACACCCTTTTCTTCATATCCTTCTTCAATATGGTGTGCTTGTCTTTTTTGTTTGTCTGTGTATTTTGATTTATCACCTTTTGACATTGTAAAGACTCCTTTTAAAAAATATTTAAAAAAGATTTTATGCATAGGTTTAATACATTTTTAGTTTATCAAAAGAAGAAAGTCCTGTCATTCTCAAAAGAAACCCCAAAATCTATCCTTCAGATCTTAAAATTTTTTTAATGCAATTTTCAAAAAAAGATGATCTAATTTAAGTGTATAGTATATTTTTAATCTTTTATATTTTATTAAAAAAGGAGGTTTGAATGTCTATTATCTCCTCAAAAAAACGATCCATTTTCTCTTCTTTGCTCCTTAGCTCTCTTCTCATTTTTCCCTTAGAATCCTTCTCAAAAGACCTGCAAAAAATTGACTTTTCGTCAAAAGAAGCGCTTGATCCTCGTATTACCCAAGTTTTTAACTCAGATTGGTCTATTGTCAAAGTTCGAGAATCAAGCTTTGTCATTCGGTTAAAACAAAGTGCTTTAGAGAGACTGATAAGGCAAGCAGCTGAAACCAAAGAGCAATTTAAAACGTCTCCTGGAACAATAGAAGCAATTATCACTTGGGCAAACGACAGTTTCAAAAACATTCCAGATGCAGAAGGAACAATTTCAATTTCTTTCCTTCCTCCTCCTGATCAAAACCTCACTGCAGATATCTTGACAGAATTAAAAGAGATGTTTGCAGCTTCTCCCTTTGAATTAAAAATGGAACCACGTGTCTGGGAAATAAAAGCTCCTTTTTCTTCTCTTCCCAGTCCTGACATAATCAAAGAGGTTATAGAGTCAATTGAGACCGAACTTAAAAATAGGAACATATTTCCAGACATTTCTTCAAAAAGTACTCTTGAAAAAGCATGGAGCTTTGCAAAAGCCTCGATTGTGGAAGTTGAGCTCATAATCCATATTAAAGTATGATTCGTTTTCTTTTTAACATGATCTTCCCTCTTCTCAGTTGAAAAAAGAAGAAGAGGGAAAGATATTCCCAAAAGAGACTCCTAAGGAGGTTTTTATAATGGATGCAGATAAATTAAATCTTTCTAAAAGTGAAGATCTTAAACTCGGATTTGAACAATACAAACTTGTTTCTGAAGCTCAGAACAAGAGTAATGAAATAAGGGAAACATCCAATAATTTTTGGGTTACGTTGAACACTTTAAGCCTCTCTGCCATTGCTTATGTGCGCGACAGCGGAAATTTATCGTCAACAAACAAAGCTTTTATCATATGGACTCTTATTATCATTGGGGTGACATGTTGCTTTTCATGGCTTCAGTATCTTTCTACCCTCAAAAAAACCATTGAAATACGAAATCGGTACCTTATTCAGTATGAAAAATATTTTCCCTTCCCTATTTTTACATCTATCCTTAAGGAAACACATAAAGAAAAAGGGGGGCATTCCTTGACGTTTTCAGAAATGCTTATCCCAGGTGTCTTTCTGCTTGGATATGTGTTCTTCATTCTTTTATTCTTCTTCCATCCAACTGAAGTCATGCATGATCTTACGAAACTATAAAGAACGGGCTTTTATACGTTCTGGGTGCGTTCAAGAAATTTTGTTTTGATTTTTTAGATTTAAAGACCTATCATAATAAGAAATGGCGTTTTTCTTATACTTTATCATGACGCTTATTTAAATCTTTCACTGCAGTTTCCTTCATGTGTGCAGACTGGAGCGTGGCGATGAAAAATTTTTTAAGACCTTTTCTTCTTATCATCGGAATAAGTTTTACCTTATTTTGCACGTCTCTTTCTGCAAAAGAAGCGGATAAGAATGATTTTTTGTCCCCTTCTCCTTCTTTTCAAATCCAAAGCAGCTCTTTAACTTCTTCTTATAATAAGGAAGAATTTGGAGTTTCAAAAGTTCAGAATTTTGCATTTGCGTCTTCTCATCAATCTTCGCAAGCAAAAGTTCCAACCTTCATGTTTCAGCTTTTAAGCCTTCCTCTTTCAACTTCCTCTGCTTCAAAATCACACGGAATTCATCCTTCTAAAAGACATGAAAATCTTTCTGAAACATCTTCAGAAAAAAAGACGATTTAAGATTAAATTAGAAAAATAAAAAGGATTTTTAAATAATTTAAAGTAAAAAAATGAGCCAAAACTCATAATGGGTTTTATTAACCTTTTTTTTACTTAAACACTTATTTTTTTATTAGAAAAATTAAGTTTTATACTTTTAATATGATTTATTATGATTTATTATTTAAATATACGATAAAGCCTTACTTGTTTTAAAGGCACTTATGTTTTTGTTTAACATTTTAAGGAGAATACACATGAAAAATTTACTTCTCAATAAATCAACTCTTACAGCTCTCTCTGTTTTTGCTCTTCTCTCTTCGAGTTTTGTCATGGCAATGAATGATCCCGATACTGAAGATGCGACTAAAAAGGCACAAACAGCTTCTGCAAGGAAAGCTGCTGCTGAGCAAGACTTAGAACAAGCTAAAAAAGACAAAAAATCTGCAGAAAAACAAGCAGATAAAGACAATTTTTCAGCGGAAGCTGATGAACAGAAAGCAGAGAACGTTAAAGCAGGAGGAAAACCAGAGCTCACCCGTGACCAACAAAACGCACGAGAAGTGGAAAGGCTCGCAAGACAAGCTGAATCTACAGTAAATAAAGTTGGAGATGCACTTGGTCTTAAGTAAATTAGTCTTTAAAACGAAAAAAGGGGCTATTAAGCCCCTTTTTATACATCCATAAAATTGTCTAAGCTGCTGGAGCCGGTGTTTCTTCTTCATCCCCTTCAACTTGAATAGGGCCCGAATCTTTTCCCTTTGCAGAAACATCTCGGTCCACAAATTCAATTACTGCCATTGGCGCACAATCTCCATACCGAAATCCTGCCTTTAGAATTCGAATATATCCGCCTTTACGCTCTTTATAACGTGTTCCGAGCGTATCGATGAGTTTCTGAACAAGACCTGTATCGCCATCCAAAACACTCAAAGCCTGACGGCGTGCATGCAGATCCCCTCGTTTGCCAAGTGTAACGAGCTTTTCAACGATGGGACGTAATTCCTTTGCCTTGGGCAACGTTGTTTTAATTTGCTCATGCTTAATCAACGCTTTTGAAAGCCCAGTAAACAAGGCTTTACGTTGTGATTTTGTCCGGTTTAATTTCCGGTGTGCCATACCATGTCGCATTTATGCTCTCCTCAAAATGGGTCTTCTAGCTTTTTCGCAAGTTCTTCAATATTCTCAGGAGGCCATTCTTGAATGTCCATACCAAGATGCAAGGCCATTCCTTCTAAAACAGCCCGAATTTCATTGAGAGACTTCCGACCAAAATTCGGTGTTTTTAAGAGATCTTGCTCAGATTTTTGAACGAGGTCCCCAATATACACAATATTTTCGTTCTTAAGACAATTTGCTGAACGAACGGAAAGTTCAAGCTCATCCACACGACGCAAAAGATTTCGCATCAAGGCATTTTCAACGCCGCCTTCCTTCTCTTTAGGCTTGTCTTCAGGCTCTTCAAAGTTAATAAAGGCCTGTGCTTGATCTTGTAAAATACGCGCAGCAAAAGCCACTGAATCCTCTGGTGTGATAGCTCCGTTTGTTTCAATGGTCATGATCAACTTATCATAATCTGTCATTTGACCAACACGCGTATGGTCTACTTTATAGGACACACGCTTGATGGGACTAAACAAAGCATCAATCGGAATAACACCAATGGGAGCATCTTCTTTACGATTCAAGGCAGAGGGTACATATCCACGTCCTTCTTCAACGGTTAAATCCATGGAGAACTTTGCTCCTTTGTCCAAGGTACAAATCACAAGATCCGGATTTAAAACTTCAATTTCAGGGCCATACTCAAGCATTTGAGCTGTGACAACCATGGGTCCTTCTGCCCGAATTCTCATACGACGCACGCCATCTTCATGCATTTTAAGCGCTAAGGACTTAACATTTAAAATAATATCCGTCACATCTTCTAAAACACCTGGCACACTTGAAAACTCATGGAGGACACCTTCTATTTGAATAGAGGTTACAGCAGCGCCCTGCAACGAAGAAAGAAGAATACGCCGGATCGCATTTCCGAGCGTCAATCCAAACCCGGGCTCTAAGGGTTCTGCAATGATGGTCGCATCATGTCCAGGAACTCTTCCTGGTTGAACTTCAAGTTTGTGTGGCTTAATTAATGACTGCCAATTTTTCTGGATCACAACAATCGCCCCTTCATAAAATAATAAATATACAAAAACCTTCTTAAAAAGCTCTTTGGCTTTTTAAAAAAACCTTAATTAAACACGCCGACGCTTTGGTGGACGGCATCCGTTGTGCGCTATGGGCGTTATATCCCGAATAGATGTCACAACGAGCCCAACGGCTTGTAAAGCTCTTAAAGCTGATTCACGACCTGTGCCAGGACCTTTTACTTCAACATCAACTGTTTTCATGCCATGTTCGATAGCCTTGCGTGCACAATCTTCTGCAGCAAGCTGTGCTGCAAAGGGTGTTGATTTCCGAGACCCCTTAAATCCTTTTACTCCAGAAGAAGACCATGAAATGGTGTTCCCCTGAAGATCTGAAATTGTAATCACAGTATTATTAAACGTTGCATTAACATGCACGATGCCAGAAACAATATTTTTTCTCTCACGACGTTTAACTCTTGGTGCTGATGCTGCTGCTTGCGCCATATTTAAACCCTAACCTTCACAACTTACTTTTTCTTACCTGCGATTGCTTTTGCAGGCCCCTTACGCGTCCGCGCATTAGAATGCGTTCGTTGACCCCGCACAGGAAGACCTTTCCTATGACGCAATCCGCGATAACATCCTAAATCCATCAAACGCTTAATATTCATTCCAATTCCACGACGAAGATCACCTTCAACTTGAAAGTCTTGATCAATGATTTCACGAATACGTAAAACCTCATCATCGGTGAGCTGGCTCACACGCTTATTCTCTGGAATATTTGCCTTTGCACAAATATCTTGAGAACTTTTTCGTCCAATTCCAAAAATATACGTTAGTCCAATCTCAACACGCTTATTCGTTGGAATATTAACACCCGCTATTCGTGGCACGGTGCACTCTCCTTATTCACAAGTTAAAAACACCCTTTAGGCTTTTTATTAAACCTAAAAGAGATTAGTATTAATCCTTGTCGCAAGAGTCAAGCTTTTCCGACAACCTTTGACAAAATACTTTCAATGGCTGATTGAACCTCTTGAGGATCCTTCATACCATCAACGTCATATAAGATTCCTTTTTCTTTATAAAAGGAAAAAACAGGAACCGTTTTATCATCATAAACTTTCAAACGGGTCCGGATCGTCTCTTCTTTATCGTCTGAACGTCTTATGAATTCTTTTGATCCACACGTATCACAGATACCTTCTTTCTGTGGATGGCGAAAAAGGTCATTATAAACTTCACCGCACTTTGAACATGAATATCGCCCTTTAAGACGGCGAACCAATTCTTCGGGGTCAACAGTTAATAAAATTGCAGCATCAATTTTTTCATGGCGTTTATCAAGTATTTTATCAAGAGTCTCTGCTTGAAAAAAAGTACGCGGAATTCCATCAAAGATAAAACCATGGGGGGAAGCGTCTTTTTCTTGATCCCGATCAAGCATAAACTGATTTACAATCTCCATAATAATCTCATCACTGGGAAGTCGGCCTTGATCCATATCATCCTGTACTTTTTTCCCAAGATCCGTCCCCCGTGCAATTTCTTCCCTTAAAATATTTCCTGTAGAAATAATAGAAAGAGAATAGACGTCCGCAAGTCTTGCAGCTTGTGTTCCTTTTCCAACACCAGGAGGTCCAAATAGAATCAAATTCATGGACGCAATCCCTTACCCTTCGTTTTCTTCAAAATTCCTTCATATTGATGCGCGATTAAATGTGAATGTGCTTGAGCAACAGTGTCCATTGTAACGCTCACAACGATTAAGAGACTTGTGCCACCAAAATAAAAAGGCAACGTATAATAAAGTTTAATGACTTCAGGAAGAACACAAATCGCCGAAAGATAAATCGCTCCCAAAACTGTTAAGCGGGTTAAAATATAATCAAAATAATCAGCTGTATTTTTTCCAGGACGAATTCCAAGCACAAAACCACCCGCTTTTTTCAGGTTTTGAGCCGTTTCCTCAGGATTAAAAACAATGGCTGTGTAGAAAAATGAGAAGAAGACGATCAGACCAATATAGCAGGCAATATAAAGCCATTGGCCTTGAGAAATATGATTTGCAATTTTGCTATACCAAGCACTTCCATCACTGCTCATCAATCCTGCCAAGGTAACAGGCAACAATAAAAGAGCATTTGCAAATATGGGAGGGATAACTCCTGAACTGTTTAGCTTTAAAGGAAGATGGGTACTTTCGCCACCATAAATTTTATTCCCCACTTGGCGCTTTGGATATTGAATGAGAATCCTTCGTTGCGCACGTTCCATAAAGACAATAAAAGCAATTACGGCAACCGCCCCAACAAGAATAGCCGCAATAAAGACCATCGAAAGGGCTCCTGTGCGTCCTAATTCCAATGTCCCCACTATCGCTTGAGGGAGATTCGCCACAATTCCAGCAAAAATAATCATAGAAATTCCATTTCCAAGACCACGTTCAGTAATTTGTTCACCCAGCCACATGAGGAAAACAGTGCCGCCAACAAGCGTCACAACAGCCTCAAAACGGAATAAAAGGGAAGACTCGATAACAACGGCAGATGCCCCCCCTGTCCCATGCATTGCCTCAAGCCCAACGGCAATACCATAAGCCTGAATAAGAGAGAGAAAAACTGTTCCATAACGCGTATATTGATTTAACTTCTTGCGGCCCGATTCCCCTTCTTTTTTTAAAGCTTCAAAAGCAGGATAAACAGCTGTCAAAAGTTGAACAATAATACTTGCAGATATATAGGGCATAATATTTAAGGCAAAAATACTCATGCGGCTTAAAGCACCTCCCGCTAGCATATCAAACATTGCAAGGATACCCCCTGAATTTTGACGTGCAATTTCGGACATGATTTCTGGATTAATGCCAGGAAGAGGAATATAACTTCCAAAGCGATAAACAATCAAAGCAAGTAACGTAAACATAATCCTTTTTTTAAGGACTGTCGCTTTTGAAAAAGCTTTATAATTTAAACTTGCCGCAAGTTGTTCCGCTGCCGATGCCATGCCTACTCCCCTTTATTCTGTTTTCTCATTAATCTCTTTTTTAGCACTTTTAGACACAGGTTTTTTTGATTCTTTTGTTTCAGACAAAACAGCTGGAGCTTCTGAATAAACCTTTCCTCCAAGCGCTTCAACACGTTCTTTGGCTTTTAAAGAATAGGAAGCAACTTCAATTTCAATTTTGCTTGAAAAATCCCCAGATGCCAAAAGACGCACGCCTTTAAATCCGTCACGTATGAGGCCTGCCTTTACAAGAGTATCATAGGTAATTTTATCTTTTATTGAAATGTCTTGTGCATCAATCGCACGTTGAATACGGCATAAATTTACAATTGCATAGTTCGTTTTAAAGTGGCTTTTAAAACCCCGCTTGGGAAGGCGACGGTGAAGAGGCATTTGACCTCCTTCAAACCCGTTAATAGACACACCTGTGCGCGCCTTTTGACCCTTTTGACCATGCCCAGCCGTCTTTCCAAGACCAGAACCAATTCCACGTCCTCGACGTACACGACGAACGCGAGCACCTTTATTATCTCTAATTTGATTTAATTGCATCATTAAATTCCTTAGGCTTTAGCCTTCTATTCGTAATAAATGTTTTACCTTTTCAATCATTCCACGTACACAGGGCGTATCTTCAAGAACACGGGACGAATGCAACTTACGAAGCCCAAGTCCCACAAGGCAAGCAGACTGATAAGCTTGTCTACGAATTGGACTTTTAATAAGGGTCACTTTAACTGTCTCTGTCTTAAGAGGTTTTGCGGTTTTTACAGTCATTCCTGTGTCTCCTTTACTTCTTCACGACGAGGTAAAATTTCACTAACTTTTTTACCACGACGTGCAGCCACTTGACGGGGTGAATTTGCTGCACTCAGAGCTTCAAACATCGCACGAATCATATTAAATGGATTTGAAGAGCCGACAGATTTTGCAACAACATCTTGAATTCCAATAGCTTCAAATACGGCACGCATAGGTCCGCCTGCGATAATTCCAGTTCCGGGCACTGCAGCACGTAAAATAACATTTCCAGCTCCATAATGACCATTTACATCATGATGAAGCGTTCTTCCTTCTTTTAAAGGAACGCGAATCATTTTTCTCTTAGCACGTTCTGTTGCCTTCTTGACCGCATCAGGAACTTCACGTGCTTTTCCATGACCGTGCCCCACCCGGCCACGACCATCTCCTACCACAACGAGAGCTGAAAAAGAAAACCGACGCCCCCCTTTAATAACTTTCGCAACGCGATTCACATTTACGAGCTTTTCAATGTAATCCGTATCTTTTTCGTTTGCTGTATTACGAGACATCTTTCCGTCTTCCTTGAATTAAGGCCATATCTTTTATACGATTCTAAAGTTCTATAGACAAAAAAATTTAAAAACTTTTTTACTTAAGAACTTAACTTTACTTATTTTTTTGTAATTTTCTAAGAAAGACGTTCTTAACCAATTACAAAAACAATAACTTTAGAACTGAAGTCCTGTTTCCCGTGCTGCATCAGCCAAAGCTTTTACACGGCCATGATAGAGATAACCACCTCGATCAAAAACAATCTCTTTAATTCCAATTTTTAAGGCGCGCGCAGCAACTTGCTTCCCAATTTCTTGAGCTGCAAGAATAGTTCCACCATTCTTAATCGTCTTACGCATATCTTTTTCAATTGTTGAAGCCTGGGCAACGGTACGACCTGTTGCATCTTCAATCACTTGCGCATAAATATGCAAGTTAGTACGATGAACCGTTAAACGAGCACGACCGTTTTCAGCTCTTTTTATATCAAAGCGAACCCGACGTTTACGTCTTTCAAATAACTTATTTCCTTTGGAACTCATGGCGCTTACTTCTTCTTCCCTTCCTTACGGAATATTGTTTCAGACACGTACTTAATCCCTTTCCCCTTATAAGGTTCTGGAGATTTATACCCTCTAATTTGTGCAGCAATTTGCCCAACTTCTTGACGATCTTTTCCATGAATTTGAATAGAAGTGGGTTTTTCACACTTAATCGTAACACCTGCAGGAATTGGAAACTTAATATCATGACTAAATCCAAGCTGCAAAACAAGATCTTTTCCTTGAACGGCTGCACGATACCCAACACCATTAATTTCAAGATCTACCGTAAATCCTTTTGAAACTCCCTGAATCAAGTTGCTAACTTGATTGCGTGTGGTTCCCCACATAGCACGTTCACGGTCAGAAGTTCCATTTGGACGCACAAAAATTTCTTGCCCTTCCAACGAAACAGTCACTTCTTTTGAAAAAGCAAAACTTAAGGCTCCAAGACCACCGGTCGCTTTAATAAGATTTCCTGCAATTTCTACGGTTACCCCAGTAGGAACAGGAATCGCATGCTTTCCAACTCTTGACATTTTTTTAAACCTTACATTATCACATCTACACTTGTGATTTTTTCTTTAGAAAAAACCACTTCTTTAAACTTGATCTACGCGCATTCAAAGAATAATTTTAGAGCTTATCCATTAAAAACGACTTAATAGATAGTGCACAAAACTTCGCCTCCAAGCTTATTAGACCGTGCTTCTAAATCTGTCATCAATCCTTTTGATGTTGAAATCAAAGCAACGCCGAGTCCATTATAGATTGTCGGCAATTTATCAAAAGCAGCATAACTCCGACGACCTGGGGTTGAAACACGCTTAATATTTTTCATAGCAGGAGCGCCATCATAATACTTTAACTCAATAAGAAGTTCATTAATGCCGGTCCTTACAGGACGCTCTGAAAATGACTTAATATATCCTTCACGCACCAAAAGATCTAAAATGTTTCTCAAAATTTTTGAAGAAGGACACGTAATTGTCTCCTTGCGTGCCTTTAACCCATTTCTAATTCGGGTTAACATATCTGAAATCGGATCATTCATTGACATAGAGGTTTTCCTTAATTATTACCAACTTGACTTTGTCATTCCTGGAATCTGACCTTCAGAAGCCAAGTCACGAATTGCAATACGAGAAAGACGAAACTTACGATAATATCCACGTGGACGTCCGGATAAAGCACAACGATTACGTATCCGAACCCGTGAAGAATTACGAGGCATTGAAGCCAATTTTAAAATTGCTTCGAAACGATCTTCAAGAGACAAAGATTTATCATACGCCTCTTTTTTCAAGCGATCACGTTTTGCACGGGCTTGATGGACCATCCGTATACGCCGTTCATTCTTTTCAATTGCACTTTTTTTCGCCATTCCTCAACTCCGCACTCAAAATATCTAATCCAAGTAAGATTAATTACTAAAAGGAAATCCTAGTTCTGTTAATAGGATTTTTGCTTCACCATCCGTTTTTGCTGTCGTTTGAATCGAAATATCCAATCCTCTAACTTGATCAATACGATCATAGTTAACTTCAGGAAAAATAATTTGTTCTTTAATCCCCAAATTATAGTTTCCACGACCATCAAAACTTTTTTGTGAAACACCTCTAAAATCACGCACACGTGGTAAAGCGATTGTTACAAGACGATCTAAAAATTCATACATACGTGCCCCTCGAAGGGTCACCTTAACGCCAAGATTCATCCCTTCACGCAATTTAAAAGCTGCGATAGATTTACGGGCTTTGGTAATAACAGGCTTTTGTCCTGAAATTGCCATGAGCTCTGCAAGTGCTGCATCAATTTTTTTACTGTCTTTTACAGCTTCACCAACACCCATATTTAAGACGATCTTCTCAACACGCGGAACTTGAAAAGCATTTTTATAATTAAATTCTTTTACAAGTCGCGCTTTAATATCTGTGTCATATAATTTTCTTAAACGCATACTGTTCTCTCTTACTGATCAATAATCTCTTGAGACCGCTTTGCAAAACGCACTTTACGGCCAGATTCTAAAAATTTATACCCTACACGTGTTGCTTTTTTAGAAACAGGATCAACATGAGCAACATTTGAAACATGAAGAGAAGCTTCCTTTTCGATAATTCCACCTGGAGAAGCAGCAGTTGGCTTTTGGTGCTTCTTAACCATATTGACACCACCAACATAAAGACGGTTCTTACTCTTCAGAACACGAACAACTTTTCCGGTCTTTCCTTTTTCTTTGCCAGAAATAACGATGACATCATCGCCTTTGCGAATACGCCAATTTTGTGTCATTTAAAATACCTCCGGAGCCAAAGAAATAATCTTCATAAACTTACCACGCAATTCTCGTGTAACTGGACCAAAAATACGTGTTCCAATAGGTTCGCCCTGTTTATTAATTAAAACAGCTGCATTTCCATCAAATCGTATAACTGTTCCATCAGGACGACGAATATCTTTTGCGGTTCTAACAATAACAGCACGGAGAACTTCCCCTTTTTTTACCTTGCCTCTTGGAATTGCATCCTTAACAGAAACAACAATAACATCTCCTATTGAGGCAGTTCTGCGTTTAGATCCACCCAACACCTTGATACACATCACACGACGGGCACCTGAATTATCCGCCACAGCGAGGTTTGATTGCATTTGTATCATAATTAACGACCTTTTTAACGACCTAACGTTTATACGTTCTTTAAAAGTTTTTCAACTAATTTCGACATTTCGTCTCATTTTTAAAAACTACTTTTTCTGGATAATTTCCCACTTCTTATGTTTAGAAATTGGTCGGCACTCTTGAATCTCAACATGTTCACCAACTTTAAAACGATTTTCAGCATCATGCGCCATATACCTGCTTGAACGGATAATGAACTTTTTATAAACAGGGTGCATAAAGCGTCGTTCAACCCGAACAACAACTGTTTTATCCCCTTTATCACTGACAACAAGCCCTTCTAGGACACGACGTGGCATACTTTATCTCCTACTTTTTACGCTTAACGGATTTTACATTTTTGGGATCAGGAGCTGTCTGATTCATTTCTGACGCAACCGTTTTAATACGTGCAATATTACGACGAATAACCCGAATACGTGCTGTATTCTTTAGCTGTTCACTTACCCTTTGAAATCTAATATTAAAAAGCTCTTTCTGAAGACCAATAAGTTCAGAATGTAATGCTTCTTTATCTTTACCCCGCAGCTCTGACGCTAACATAATATTTAATCCTTTTTAAGAAACACGTGCGATAAATCTTGATTCTACAGGCAATTTTTCTGAAGCAAGCTCAAATGCTTTTTGAGCAACTTCAAGAGAAACACCATCCAATTCAAACATAATACGACCTGGTTTTACGCGGCATGCCCAATATTCTGTTGACCCTTTACCACTGCCCATACGAACTTCCGCAGGTTTTGCAGAAACAGGGACATCTGGAAAAATACGTATCCATACACGTCCAGATCTCCGGATATAGCGTGTAATTGCACGTCGAGCCGCCTCAATTTGACGCGCTGTTACACGTGCTGGTGACGTGGCTTTTAATCCATAGGCCCCAAAATTTAAGGTTGTTCCACCTTTGGCCATTCCATGAATACGACCTTTAAAGGCCTTTCGATATTTTGTTCGTTTCGGAGCTAACATATTTTGACGCCCTTCTCAAGCATTAATCTTTAACTATTCACCTAAAGGCTTTGAAACAGATACTTTTGGAGAAACTTCTGCAGTTTCTTTCTCACGTTCCATTTTTTCGCCTTTAAAAATCCAAACTTTTACACCACATGTCCCATACGTTGTAAAAGCCGTCGCCATTCCATAATCGATATCAGCACGCAATGTGTGAAGAGGAACGCGACCTTCACGACTCCATTCCATACGTGCAATTTCAGAACCTCCAAGACGCCCAGAGCAATTTACACGGATTCCGAGTGCTCCCATACGCATCGCAGTTTGCATCGCCCGTTTCATGGCACGTCTAAAAGAAACACGACGTTCAAGTTGCTGTGCAATCCCTTCCGCAACAAGTTTTGCATCAATTTCAGGTTTGCGAATTTCTGTAATGTTAAGCGTTACATCACTTGATGTCATCTTTGCAACATCCGAGCGAAGCTTTTCAATATCCGCACCTTTTTTGCCAATCACAACACCAGGACGTGCAGATAAGATATTAATTCTTGCCTTTTTTGCAGGCCTTTCAATAATAACATTTGAAATAGCCGCTTGCTTTAAATGCTTCATAAGATACTTACGAATTTTAATATCTTCATGAAGAAGATCCGCATATTCACGTCCAGCAAACCAACGTGAATCCCATGTACGTGTAATTCCTAGACGCAAGCCATTTGGCCTAACTTTTTGTCCCATTATTTTGTCTCCTTGAGACGTTCAGCAACACAAATATTAATTCGACTAAATGGCTTATGAATTTGACAAGCCCGACCTTTTGCAGCAGGACGCACACGCTTCATAACCACGGATTTACCAACCACAGCCTCAGATACGATAAGTTGATCAATATCAAGGTTATGGTTGTTTTCTGCATTTGAAACAGCAGACATTAAAATTTTTTGTACTTCCTTTGAAATACGCTTCTTGTCAAATTTTAAAAATGCGAGGGCATCTTCAACCGTTTTTCCTCGAATTGCACCGGCAATAAGATTGAGCTTACGTGGAGAAACCCGTAACATAGGATGGGACGCATTTGCCTCATCATCTGCGAAGCGTCTCAAAGTTGGACTTTTACTCATTTATCCTAACCTCTTTTTGTTTTTTTATCTGCCGCATGACCATAATAGGTACGGGTCAGAGAAAACTCACCAAACTTATGACCAACCATCTCTTCTGTGACATACACAGGAATAAACTTATGACCATTATGAACCCCAAACGTTAGCCCCACAAATTGAGGAAGAATCGTTGAACGGCGCGACCAGGTCTTGATAATTTCCTTGCGACCAGACTGACGTGAGGCTTCAGCTTTCTTAAGCAAATAACCATCCACAAAAGGACCTTTCCATACCGAACGTGTCAAATTCTTAACTCCTTATTCTCTTAGGACCAAAATTTTAATCTTACTTCCGACGACGAATAATATACTTCGACGTTGCAACATTTTTACGGGTTTTCTTACCCTTTGTACATTTACCCCAAGGCGTAACAGGGTGACGTCCACCAGAGGTTTTTCCTTCACCACCACCGTGTGGGTGATCAACTGGGTTCATGGCAACACCACGAACTGTTGGACGTATACCATGCCACCTTTTCCGACCCGCTTTGCCAAGGACAACGTTTTTTTGATCTGGATTTGAAATAGCTCCAATCGTTGCCATACATTCAGCGCGAACAATTCTTAATTCACCCGAACTTAATTTCAACTGTACGTATCCAGAATCACGACCAACAATCTGAACATAAGTTCCTGCGGACCGTGCAAGTTGTCCACCTTTTCCTGGTTTCATCTCAACGTTATGAACGATTGTTCCAATAGGAATGTTTTGCATCGGCATTGCATTTCCTGTCTTAATGTCTGCCCGTTCAGCAGAAATAACTTGGTCTCCAACTTTTAAACGTTGTGGCGCCAAAATATAAGCTTTTTCACCATCTTTATAGGCAATAAGCGCAATAAATGCTGTCCTATTTGGATCATATTCTAGACGCTCTACAATTGCCGGGATATCAAATTTTTGCCGTCTAAAATCAATAAGGCGATACCTTCTTTTATGACCACCACCATGATGAAAAGTTGTAATACGACCATTATTATTACGGCCACCTGTTTTTTTCAATCCTACAATTAAGGATTTTTCAGGTTTTCCTTTCCAAAGCTCAGAGCGATCAACGAGAACAAGCTGGCGTTGTCCTGGGGTCGTAGGTTTAAAAAACTTCAATGCCATTTTATATTCCTGCCATTACATCCAAAGTTGATCCAGAATCAAGGGTTACATAAGCCTTTTTTATTTCGGAACGCTTTCCTTCAATGCCCCGAAAACGTTTTGTTTTTCCTTTTACACGCAATGTATTTATCGCCAAAACTTTAACTTTAAAAAGAGCTTCAATAGCTTCACGGATCTCTGGCTTTGTTGCATCAAGAGAAACTTCAAACGCATGTTGATTTTTTTCAATCAACAAAGTTGTCTTTTCACTTACGAGTGGCCTGCGAATGATTTCATACATTCTTGAAAGAGAAATAGTTTTCTTTTTAGGAGAAGTTTTCATTTTAAACGAGCCTCTAAGTGATGAACTGCATCTTCGGACAGAACAAGCATTTTCCGTTTTAAAATACTTAAAACATTTGCACCCTCTTGTGGTAATACATCAATATGCATTAAGTTCCGAGCGGCACACAAAAAGTTTGAATCAATTGTATTTCCGTCAATAAAAAGTGCTGAAGAAAGACCCATGACCTGAAGCTTTTGCTCTAAGTCTTTTGCTTTAGGGGTATCGCATTTAAAATCTTTTACGATTAACAATTCTCCGGAAGCCAATTTTTGTGAAAGAACTGTTTTAAGTCCTAATTTCCGAACTTTCTTAGGCAAGCTGTAACTATGATCACGTGTAAGAGGTCCAAAAATAACAGCACCCCCACGAAATTGTGGAGATCTAAGACTTCCTTGACGCGCACGCCCAGTCCCTTTTTGACGATAAGGTTTACGCGTGGTCCCGCTGATCGCAGAAATCCCTTTTGTTTGATGGGTCCCTTGTCGTGCTCGAGCCATTTGCCAATGGATAACACGGGATAAAATATCTTTACGAATGGGAAGACCAAAAATCTCTCCTGGTAAAGTTACTTCACCAATAATTTTATTTTCCAAACTCTTAACTGGACACTTCATGTTCCAATCCTTTAAAAACTTTTTAAATCACTTCTTTTTAACGTTGTACTTTTTTAACAGCATCCTGCACAAGAACAACACTTCCTTGACTTCCAGGGACAGCCCCGCAAACCATAATCAAACCACGTTCTACATCAGTTTGAACAACTTTTAAATTTTGGATTGTCACCCTTTCAGAACCAAGATGACCCGCCATTTTTTTACCCTTAAAAACTTTTCCTGGATCTTGACGATTTCCTGTTGATCCATGACTGCGATGAGAGACAGAAACACCATGAGAAGCTCTTAGCCCGCCAAAGTTATGGCGCTTCATGCTTCCAGCAAATCCTTTTCCGATACTCGTCCCGATCACGTCAATAAATTGACCCGGTGTAAAGTGATCTACACGAATTTCGGTCCCAACATCAAGAAGATTTTCTTCAGAAACACAAAATTCTGCACAATATCTTTTTGGTTCAACTTTTGCTTTGGCAAAATGTCCACGCAAAGGTTTAGAAACGTTCTTTATTTTAGGATTATTATCAATCCCAATTTGAAGAGCACGGTAACCTTCTTTTTCAGGTGTTTTAACTTGAACCACTTGACAGTCTTTAACCTGAAGAACTGTTACAGGAACATGCTCACCTTCACTTGTAAAAAAACGTGTCATCCCTAATTTTTCAGCAATAAGCCCTGTACGCATCTCTTCACCTTCTTAAAGCTTAATTTCTACATCAACGCCTGAAGCAAGTTCTAACTTCATTAAAGCGTCCACCGTTTGAGGCGTCCAATCTACGATATCCAATAGACGTTTGTGCGTTCGTATTTCAAACTGCTCACGTGACTTTTTGTCAATATGAGGCCCCCGGTTTACCGTAAACTTTTGAATATTCGTTGGAAGAGGAACAGGCCCTCTTACAACGGCACCTGTCCGACGCGCCGTATTCACAATCTCTTTTGTAGATTGATCAAGAATACGATGATCAAAAGCTTTTAAACGAATACGAATACTTTGATTTTCCATGGGATGACTTTCTTTTATCCTAAATCTGAAACTTTATCCTACTGAAGAATTTTAGAGACAACACCAGCACCGACCGTACGACCGCCTTCACGA
>JAFEBT010000037.1 GCA_018242545.1 Pseudomonadota bacterium | reverse complement strand
AGGCGCTATTTATATGATTGCTTCTATCGTTTGGCTCAATTGATGACACGCCCTAGATGACATCTTGAAAAACCTTTAGTTTGAGTTTTAGAAAATTCAAAACAGAGGAGATGACAAGAAGTATAATCTATTAAACATAATATAAAGAGTTGGAGCACATATAACAAGAATTTTATTTTTGGATTTTGAAAATTAAGAGCTTACGCGCTGTTTGGGCGTTAATAAAAATTGGCCAGTTTGATTTTTCGAAAGAGTTTTGAAAAATAAGATGAAAAATCTGGTTATTTTTATTTAGGTTTTGCATGTCATACTCATTAAAAGGAAAAATTTTACTTGCCGGACAAATCTTTTAGAAAGTTTTGCATCCTTTAAATTTATGTATATGTTGTTGAAAGAGGGATAGAGTTTGTCTCGATCTTAAGGATAAAACAATGACGGAACACCAAAATAAACCTTATACGATAAAAATTGGGACAAGTGATTTTAAAAAACTTGTGACAGAGAGCACTGTCTATGTTGATAAGACGCTTCTGATTAAAAAAATTATTGGATGCATTTGAAGTCATCCTTATCACCCGGCCCAGGCGATGGGGAAAAACACTCAATATGTCGATGCTTCAATATTTTTTTACCATCCCTGTCAAAGAAGATGGAAGTATTCATTTAGAAGAGAGAGAGAAAAGATATACGATCTTTGAAAAAATGAAGATTGGAGCTCATAAAGAGATACTTGACAAATATCTTGGTCAATACCCTGTCATTTTTGCCTGCTTTAAGGACATTAAAGGTTTAACATATGATGAGCTCGAAATGGGGATAAGGGATGTTATTTATAAGCTTTATATTTCTCATGAATATCTTCTCCAAAGTAAAAAGTTAAGTGACATTAAAAAGGAACACTTCCGGAAATTTATTACCAAGAAATTTGATCTCTCTGAGTTAAAAGATAGCCTTCTCTTTTTAAGTGAATTGCTTTTTATTCATTTTGAAAAGAAAGTTATTCTTCTTATTGATGAATACGACACCCCCATGAATGATTGGTACGCAAAGCAGCTTGCTCGAGAGGAAGATCCTTCTGAGGTAGATAAACTCTATCTTCAAAATATTCTTCTTTTATTTGGCGGAATTTTCAGTAAGGCTCTTAAAGGAAATGATTATCTTGAAAAGGGGGTTGTGACTGGGATTCTGAGGGTCGCAAAAGCAAATCTTTTTTCGGGGCTTAATAATCTTGGAGAAGATTCTGTTTTAGATAAAACCTATGCTGCTGATTTTGGATTTACCGAAAATGAAGTTGATGTTCTTCTTCAAAAAACAAGCTTAGATCAATCTCTTCAAATTTCAAATGGAATGAGGTCTTGGTATAACGGATATACTGTTGGAGGGCTTACAATTTATAATCCTTGGTCCATTATGAATTGTCTTAATAATGGAGGAGAATTTAAAGCATATTGGGTTGGAACAGCAAGTACAGCGTTGATTGAAGGTGCATTGATTCTCGATAAATTCCAAGATGAGATTCAGATTTTGGGGGAAGGCGGAAGTATTGAGATCATTGCAGATCCTAAAATGGCTTTTTCAAATATTCGGTCTTCGCCGAACGCTCTGAATGGACTCCTTCTTTTTTCAGGATATTTAACGGCCAAAAGGGTTGAAAACGCAAAAGGAGGCATGTATCGATGTGATGTTTGTATCCCTAATACAGAGGTCTTAGAAGTTTTTGAAACATCGGCAATGAACTGGATAAGTCAAAAATTTAAGATCGAAATAAATGAATATAATGCTTTTATTACAGAGCTTTTAAAAGGAAATATAGAGACTTTTTCAAAAAAACTTAAAGATTATCTTTCTATTTCTGCAAGTTTTTATATGAGCGGACCTAAAAATGCAGAGCTTTTTTATAATGGTTTTATACTTGGGCTCATTTCTGCTGTCTCTTCCCATTACTTTGTAGAAACTGAAAAAAAATCGGGAGAGGGTCGTGCAGATCTTATTTTAATCCCAAAGCCCACAGCAAGATATAAAAATGCTCTTATTTTGGAATTTAAGTTTTCAAAAATGCAAGAGAATTTAACATCTCTTGCGGAAAAAGCTCTACATCAAATCGAAGCTAAAAAGTATGAAACAAAGATCAAAGCAGATCCCTTAGTTGAAAAAATTTTTAAAGTGGGCCTCGCTTTTCAAGGAAAAGAAGTGGCAGTTGCTTTTAAGGAATCTGCATCAACTTCTATTTTAAAATGAAAGACTTATTGAGGTCCTTCCATATGATAAGCACTATTATAAATATCGGTAAGTTCTGAAACACGGTGTTTAATGATTAGTATTCTACTCCCTGCTTCATTTAAAACAGCAATTGTTCCCCCTGTAAGGGTGTAAAGATTATGAATAAATGCAAACTGCTTATCGCGGTTTATAACCCAATTACGTTGCATTTCTTTAAAAGACTCTTTTAAGGCGGGCTCTTGAATGGCATTAAGCAATTTCTGATAAACAGCGTTTAAAGCTGTATTCCATTCTTTTTCAGCAGTCTCAAAGCACTGAGACATCTCAAGGGTGTTAGAACTTTTCTTAAAGCAATAAGACATCTTTTTAGAAATACAACCTGAGGGGTGAGATTTAGAAATACAAGAAGTGGGCGAAGGTGAGTTTGCAAGCTTAGCCGCTATAGAGGGGGTGTCTAACAGACTAAAAAAGATTATCCCTAAAATTTTTAAAACATTTTTCATTATTTTTCCTCCCTTAAGTTTAAATTGAAAAAGGACTGCGTGTGCAGTCCTTTTTATAGTTTTAAAATTTAAGCTTCAGAGCTTTCATCAGCTTTAGGTTCTTTTTCAACCTTTGCTTTTTTAGGCTCTTTTGCTTTTGTTTCTTTTGGAGCTTTCGGCTCTTTTTCTTTAGCCGCTTTTGGCTCTTTTGCTTTAGATGCTTTCTCAGATTTTGCATCAGCTTTTGGTTTCTTGTCCTCAGCTGCTTCTTTTGTTTTCGCTTTGCTCATGGCAGCCCCTAAAATATCACCAAGGCTTGCGCCGCTATCTGAAGATCCAAATTCTGCCATAACGCGCTTTTCTTCGTTCACTTCATAAGCTTTAACGGAAAGAACGATGGACCGGCTCTTACGATCAATGGACGTAATGACAGCATCTAACTTTTCTCCAACGGCAAATCGATCGGAACGTTGCTCATTGCGATCTCGTGAAAGCTCATTTTTCTTAATGAAGCCAGGGACTTCGTCACCAATCTTAACATCAATGCCATTGTCTTGGATTTGAGTAACAGTACATGTTACAACTTGGCCTTGTTTAAGTTTTGTAAAAGCACCTTCAAACGGATCTTCACTCAATTGCTTCATCCCAAGCCCAACGCGTTCTTTTTCAACGTCGATATCAAGAACTTTTACTTGAACGATTTGACCTTTTTTAAAGGACTTAAGCGACTCATCTCCAGATTTTTCCCAAGAAATATCAGAAGAGTGAACCATGCCGTCGATTTCATTATTAAGACCCACAAAGAGACCAAAGTCTGTTATGTTCTTAATTTCACCTTCAATAATATCGCCAACTTTATGGGCTTCAGAAAAAGCAGCCCAAGGGTTAACTTGACATTGCTTAATGCCAAGGGAAATACGACGCTTAGAAGGATCAACATCCAAAACTTTCACATCAACTTCTTGGCTTGTGGAAACAAGCTTGGAAGGATGGAAGTTTTTCTTTGTCCAACTCATTTCTGAGACATGCACAAGTCCTTCAACGCCTGCTTCTAATTCAACAAAAGCCCCATAGTCTGTGATGTTGGTAATTCGACCATGAAGGAGAGCTCCAATTGGATATTTTGCTTCAATACCAGCCCATGGATCGCTTTCAAGTTGTTTCATACCTAGGGAAATTCGGTTTGTATCTTTATTAAATTTTGTAATTTGAACTTGAATCGTTTGTCCAATATTAAGAACTTCAGATGGATGTGTAATACGTTTCCAGGAAATATCTGTAACATGGAGAAGTCCATCAATACCCCCTAAATCAACAAAGGCACCATAATCTGTAATATTTTTGACAACACCGGAGACAATTTGACCTTCTTCGAGGTTTGAAACAAGTTCTGAACGTGCTTCTTCTCGGGATTCTTCAAGAATTGAACGACGTGAAACAACAATGTTTCCGCGTGCACGATCCATTTTTAAAATCATAAAGGGTTGTGGCACGCCCATGAGAGGGGCCGTATCACGGATGGGACGAACATCAACTTGACTTCCAGGAAGGAAAGCGACAGCGCCTCCAAGATCCACTGTAAATCCACCTTTAACTCGGCTATAGATAACGCCAAGGACACGTTCTCCTTTTGTATGAGCTTCTTCAAGCTGGCCCCAAACTGCTTCTCTGCGTGCGCGCTCGCGGCTTAAGAAAATCTCGCCATTTTTATCTTCGAGTTTCTCGATGTAAACATCAACAAGATCTCCAATTTTAAGCTCAGTATCATCCGTTGAGGATTTAAATTCCTTAAGAGGAATACGTCCCTCTGATTTTAAGCCAATATCAATAATAACAAGATCTTTTTCAAAGGCCATAATTGTGCCTTTAACAACACGGCCTTCAAGACTATCTTGAGGACTGCCTAAAAAACTTTCTAAAAGTTCGGTAAAAGATTCGGTTTCAAGGGGGGTAGAAGAAGAGGTTTGATTTGTCATCCAAAAGACCTTTAATTTAAAAGACACCTTAACGAGAGAGATTTCGTAAAGGTGGGTTAAGTGAATTTTACCAAAGAGAAAAATTCTCTTTAGCACCTAATGTTTTAAGGAGAAAATTTATTTTATAAAATCCATCACCTTATCAACAACTTCCTGAGGACTTAAGGTTGATGTATCAATGACATGAGCATCCAATGCTGGTTTAAGAGGAGCATAAGCCCTTTTCATATCTCGATCGTCGCGTTCCTTAAGGTCGCTTAAGATGTCGTCCAACATACACATAATGCCGCGCTCTTGCAACTCTTTCCAACGTCTTTGTGCCCGAACTTTAACATCAGCTGTAATAAACAGCTTTAAATCTGCATCAGGCAGGATAACAGTGCCAATATCGCGACCATCAAGAATTGTTCCTTTATAAGGAAAAGAAGGATGTTTTGCAAAATTTCTTTGAAATTCTAAGAAATTTTCACGAACAAAGGGATATTGTGAAACAATGGAAGCGACCTGCGCAACGGAGTTTTCTTTAAGCGCAGGAATTGTAAGGTCAGAGAGATTTAAATGAAAATCATTTAAAAAAGAAGAAACCTTCGCTTTTTCATGTGGATCTATTTTTTTTTCAAGAAGTTTATAAGCAAAGAGGCGGTAAAGAAGGCCCGTATCAAGAACTGAGAATCCTAATTTTTGACCAAGAAGGCGTGAAATGGTTCCTTTTCCCGAGCTTGCGGGACCATCAATAGCAATAATCATTGTCTTACCTTTTATTTATGGGAGAAGAAGAAGATTTTTGAAGAATGATGTATCTGCATTGCCGTTGTGCTTGATGCGCTTTAAATTCAAAACGGCTCATAGGCCAAGCAAAAGGTCTTAAACCAGGCTCTTTTGAATTTGGCAAAACACCTTGTTTTTGAAGGATAAGAGACTTATTTTGCAGGACTAAACTTTCCATATTCTCATAATAATTCTCATGATCGCTTGCTAAAACAAGACTTCCTCCTGGAATTAAAGTTCGAATTATTTCTAAGAGCGTTTCTTGCTGGAAAAAACGACGCTTATGATGTTTTTTTTTGGGCCAGGGATCCGGAAATAGGATAAATATCTTTTCTACAGAATTTGTATCAAGACTTTTTAAAAGCAATCTTGCGTCTTGGGTGAAAAGACGGATTTTTTCATGGGGTAAATTGGAAGAGGATAGTTTTTCTAAAAAAGAAGCAATTCCGCCTAAAAAAGGTTCACATCCGATAAAATTACAGTGAGGATGCTCTTTCATTTGAGAAATAAGATGGTCACCGGTTCCATATCCGATCTCAATCCATAGAGGTTTCTTATCTTTAAATAAGAGAAGAGGGAATTTCTCATCTGAAGTGAGCTGAAATTCAAGAGAGGGAAAAAGATCTGAGAGAAGAGCGGTTTTTGTTTTACGCAGAGGACGTCCTTTACGGCGCCCAAAAATGCAATTTTTTTGAAGAGGAGAAGGGAGAGAAGACATTATAATAGATTTTCCTTCCTTTTTTTTGAGAAGTAAGGATAAAGAGAAGGAGCACTTAAAAAAAGACCAAAGATAAGAAGCAGTAAAAAGGAGCTCCAATTGCCATAAAGAGCGTAAAAAGAAGGAAGAAGGGGTTTCGGAAGGACGCCTGTCAACATTCCGGCTTGATTTAAAGGAAGCGTCTCTTGAAAACGTCCACATGGATCAATAATGGCAGAAATTCCAGTGTTTGCTACGCGAACAACCGGAAGACATTCTTCACACGCACGGACTTGGGCCATTTGGAGATGTTGATAAGGTCCTGTACTCCTTCCAAACCACGCATCATTGGTGATGTTTAAAATCCATTCCGAACGGGAAAGTTTTGAATTTAAAATATGGCGTGGAAAAGCAATTTCATAACAAATCAGGGGACTGAAGGGAGGGATATGAGGAAGTTCTACATTCTGAAGTCCATCTCCTTCAGAAAAATCAAGCGTACGATCAATAAAATGAGCGACAGAAAGAGTTTGAAGGACTTTTCTAAAAGGAATGTATTCTCCGAAGGGAACCAAATGAACTTTATCATATGTATTAAGAATCTTTCCTTCTGAATTTAAAGAAAAAAGGCTGTTCCATGCTTTCTTTGAAGAAAACGATGTGGTGTCGTCAAAAGAGAAGGCAGAGGAGAACATCCTCCGTCCACTGCCGGTTATGAGGTAGGCATTTGAAGGCAAAAATGAAGTCAAATATGTTCGTAACTCTTTTTCTTCTTCCAAAAAAGAAGGAACAGCGGTTTCTGGCCATATGACAAGAAGGGGGGTATTTTCGTGGATCGATAAAAGAGCATTTTTTGAAAGCGTCATAAGTCTTTCATATGTCGTTTTTCTAAAAGAAGGAATCCATTTAAGTGTTTGGGGAATATTAGGTTGTATGAGACAAAGAGAAATTTCAGTTGATTGAGAAGGTATTTTTAAAAGCCGTATTCCTCCGCTAAAAAATACAAAAGTCAGGAAAATAGAAATGAAAATACCAGAAAGACGTGTTTCTTTCTTTATGAAGAGATAAGGAAGAGCGCCTAGGAAAAAAGCAAGAAGGCTCAGTCCAAAGATTCCAAAAAAAGCGGCGGACTGTAAAAACCAAAGAGAGCTTGCAAGTGTGTATCCAAGTAAATTCCATGGAAATTGAGGAAAAAGATATGTTCTTATTAAGTCCGATATAAAAATAGAAGCCGCGAAAAGAAAAATCTTTACATTTAAATTATGCCTAAAAAACCAAAGAGGATAAACTGTTGGAGCAAGGAGGAGTGAAAGGGCAAGAGGAATTCCCAGAAAAGAAAAAGGCAAAAGCCAAAAAAAGCGGCTCCAATCGACACTTAGAGCAATGGTAATCCAATACAATCCCCCTACAAAATATCCAAAATAGTAGAAGAACCCTACCCAAAAGGCCTTTTTAAAATCTTGGGAAAAATCAAAAATAATCAAAAAAGGTGTGATAGAGAAAGGGAGAACCATCCAAATTCCAAAAGGGGGGAGTGATAAGTTTAAAAAAAGTCCTAAAAAAAAACTAGTTAAAAGAGAATGTTTTTCTCCAAAATTTAAGAGCTTTTGTAAGGGGCTCATAAAAATAACATCTTTAAAAATCATTTTACAAGGGGAGATTCGGAAGAAAGTTCGGAATGAGAAGTGGATTCTAAATGTCCATTTTTTATGATGGGAAGATGAATGCGCAATCTATTTAAACGTCTTGGATCTGAATCAATAACTTCAAACTCGAGACCATTTTGGCTTGTTACGATTTCTCCTCGAGAGGGCATATGACCAAGCAGGGCCGTAACATAGCCTCCAAGAGTGTTAATATCTTCATCACGATTTGGAAGATTTAACATAAATCCTGTTTTTTCATAAAAATCTTCAATAGAAAGACGTGCATCCGCAAGATAAACGCCTTCTCCAGTTTGGAGAATCTTAGGGGTTGTTTTTGATTCATGGCTATTATTAATGTCGCCAACAAGCTTTTCAATAACTCCCTCAAGTGTCACGAGCCCATCGACACCTCCAAATTCATCAACAACAATCGCAAGATGAATATGAGAAGCCTGCATTTCAAGCAGTAAATCTCGTAAAAAAATAGCAGGAGAAATAAAAAGAACATCTTTTAAAAGACTGTGTAATGAAAACTTCTTAACATCCAGAGAAGATCTCAAAACGTCTTTAATATGAACCATTCCGACGATCTGATCTAAAGTGTTTTGATAAACTGGTATCCGTGAAAAAGAGCATTCAAGAAATGTTGTGACGAGATCTTTGTATGTTACATCAATTGGGACAGCAACAATGTCAGTTCGAGGAATACAAATGTCTTCTGCTGTTAACGCCTTAAAATGTTCACTGCGGGCCTTAATAAAATCATTTTGGAGAGGCTCTTCAGCAGGGATTGATTTTGATTCGATAGATTCCTTTTTGTGAAAAGGGCATAATTTTTTTAAAAAAGAAAAAAAGCATTTTTTCTGAGAAGATTCTGCTAAAGAGGGAAGCTCAGACTGTTTCTCTATAGAAGAAGAATTTTTAGGGTGTTCCATGCGTTTATTCCTAAGGGACCTTTCTTTTAAGGGTATAAGGGTTAAGTATTTTGATAAGGATTGGGAATGGATAATTCTTTTAGAATTTTAATCTCAAGCGATTCCATAACGTTAGCCTCTTGAGGATGTTCATGATCAAATCCAAGTAAATGTAGAATACCATGGAGAAACAAATGTTGTACATGGTTTAAAAATGATTTTTGTAGATTTATTTCTTCCAGGCATTTTTCGTAGTTTAAAACAATTTCTCCGAGAAGAATAGGATTTTTAAAGATCTCTGATCCTAAAGAGGAAGGAGACATAGATTTTTCAAAGGATGGAAAAGAAAGAACATTTGTTGAAGAATCTTTATGACGCCATTTTTTATTAAGAGATTTAACAAAGAAGTCGTGTGCTAAAAGAAGATTAATTTGAAGCGGATATTTTTCAAGAGTCTTAAAAAGAGGAGGAAGATGTTTGCTTTTTAAAGCACAATTGAGTGTTTGGGTTAATGTTTTGTGAAAGTGAGTTGTTAGAAGCTTTTTTTGTGGCCAAGGCTTTCCACGTATTAAAATCTCAAGACTATAGGGAGGTGATGCTAAAGAAGAGAGAGACACGGAAGATCCTTTATTCTACAGAAGTTGGCCTTCGAGGCTATTGGGGAAAACAGAATTTATTTTAACAGGCAGAATTTTTCCAAGAATATTTTCTGAAGATCGGACATGAACAGGTTGAAGATAAGGGCTTCTCCCAATATATTGATTTTCATATCTTCCAGGACGATCAAATAAAACAAAAAAAGTTTTATCAATCCAAAGGTTATTGAACCGTATTTGTTGTTCTCTTAAAAGGTGTTGTAAAATTTGAAGTCTTTCTTCTTTTTCTGTTTGCGGAATTTGATTGCCCATTGAGCCTGCAGGTGTTCCTGGTCTTATACTATAAGCAAAGGAGTAAGCTTGTGCAAAATCGACTTCATTAACAAGTTTTAAAGTTTGCGCAAAATCTTCATTTGTTTCACCTGGAAATCCCACAATAAAATCTGACGAAAAAGCAATGTCTGGACGTGCATTGCGAAGAGCGTCAATAATTTTACGATAAAAATCAGCAGTATGACCTCGATTCATGGCTTTCAAAATAGCATCTGACCCGGATTGTACAGGAAGATGTAAAAAAGGCATTAAAATGTTAATGTTTTTGTGTGCAAGTATAAGTTCATCATCCACGTCTCTTGGATGAGAAGTGGTGTATCGAAGACGTTTCAAATTTGGAATTTCCGCAAGTTCAAGAAGAAGACGTCCAAGTCCCCATTCTTCAGTTTCTAATCGTCCTTTCCCATGGTAAGCATTTACGTTTTGGCCGAGAAGCGTTATTTCTTGAACACCTTTAGAAACGAGCAAACGTGCTTCTTGTAAAATTGTATGAGAAGGACGAGAAAATTCAGCGCCTCTTGTATAAGGAACACAACAGAAGGTGCAAAATTTATCACATCCTTCTTGAATCGTTAAAAAAGCTGAAGATCCTTGTGGCGTTGTTTGTTGTTCTGGAAGAAAATCAAATTTTGACTCAACAGGAAAATCTGTCTCAACAAGTCGGATCTTTCGATTTTGGGGATTTTTACGATTTAATTGAGCAAGCATTTCAGGAAGGCGATGATAAGTTTGAGGACCTAATACAAGGTCAACATAAGGAATTCGACGCATGATTTCTGCTCCTTCAGCTTGAGCAGTACACCCTGCAACAGCAAGGATCATATTTTCTAATTTTTCTTCTTTTTTTTGTTTAAAAGGTTTGAGACGGCCTAAATCTGAAAAAACTTTTTCTGTCGCTTTTTCACGGATATGGCATGTATTTAAAATAACGACATCGGCATCGTCTGGAGTTTCAGAGAGGCTATATCCATGAAAAGAGAGGAGATTAGAAATCTGCTCAGAATCATAGGTATTCATTTGGCAACCATACGTTTTAATATAAAGTTTTTTAGTCACTCAATGTCCCTTTCTAAAAAGTAAAATGTCATAAGGATGGCGCTTGAAAAGTTTTTGAAATACCTTGAGAAATAGAATCATGGCAATAAGAAGCTGCTTTTTTTCGATTGAGATCTTTATGTGCCGTGAGAGGAGCATGTGCCGTGATTTCAATCAAAAGAGGGCCTTTTGTAAGAATAGAATATATATGAGGGAGTAAGGAAAGATCTCCAAACCAAGAATATTGAAGGCGCTCTTTTCGACTTAATGTCAGGCCACAAAGACTTGTATAGGTTAAAGAAAGAGGTTGAATTTTTAAATTAGAAAATAAAGTATCATGTTCAATACTCTCCAGAAGAGAACTTTTAATGGGAAGAACATGAATACCATTATGGGTTGTTCCTTCGGGAAAAAGGATAAGACTGTTTCCTCCTTGAAGTCTTTCTAGAATAACAGATTTTTGGGTTAAAAGCGTTGTTTTTGTGCGTTTTATAAATATTGCGCCTTGTAATTGAGCATAAAGCCCAAAAATAGGCCATTTTCTTACATCTTCTTTTGAGATAAAAGAAGCTTTAACAGAAGCTCCCAGGGCTAAAATATCTAAATAAGAAATATGGTTTGACAAAAAAAGACAGGGCGCTTTACACAATTTTTCTCCCTTTAGACGAACCTTAAGGCCTAAAGTCCAGCATGTTCCTTTGAAAATCATTTGTACAATTTTTTGTCTAAAGGGATGCTGAGAAGGAAACAGGGTGATAAAAATTTGCAAAGGAAGAACAAGAATAAGCCATAAAAATAAAAGAATAAGACGCGGAACACTTCGAAGAATGGAAAGAAGCTTAAGAGGCATTTTTTTTATTTTGAAGAAAATGTTTATTATAACGGTCTGTCACGTGCGTCATGCGTAAGAGAATAGAGATATCGGTTGTATTAAAAGCATGATCAAAGACAGCTCCGTCCCCAACAAATCCTCCTGTTCTAATATACCCTTTAATTAATGGTGGTAAAAGAGCCAGTCCTTCTTGAAGAGTCAAGGATTTCGTGTCTTGATCCTTAAAATTCATGTCAATCCATTTTTCTGGTAAAGCGCGAGGCCTAATTTCAAGAGGCGCAAGATGATGGTTAAAAAGATAAGAAAGAGGTTTTTTAAGCGGCTCTAAATCAACGCCTGGGAAGCTGGCACATCCAAATAAAATATCAATCCCATATAAAGACGCATAAGCCGCAATTCCTTGCCAAAGAAGTTGCATGGTTGGACGTGTTCGATAATTTTTTTGAACACAAGACCTTCCAAGCTCTAAAATCTCACCCGGATAGTTTAAAAGAGGAGAGATATTGAATTCATCTGCTGAATAAAAACGCCCTATTTTTTCTGCTGGTTGCCTGCGGAGAAGTCTATAGGTTCCCACAACCGAGCTTTCTTTAGGAAGGAGGGTATCAATAACAAGAAGATGATCGCAGTAATCATCAAACATATCTTGATCAATCTCTTTGGGAGAAGAGCTTTCAGATGTTGCTCCTAACTCCTCAAAGAAAACCTTATATCGAAGATGTTGAGCCGCTTTTATATCATCAGAATTACGTGCTAAACGTGTTTCGAGGGATCCCATTGTTAAAGAAGGTAAAAGCTTTAAAGAAGGCATTTCTTAAGGTTCCTAATAAACTTACAAGACCGGATCTTACCTCTTTTTAAAAAAGATCTCTAGAACTTTTAAACAAGATGGTCAAAAAAATCAGGGCAAAACGTGTGTAACTTCTTTAAAAGAATTAATTCACTTATGTTTGACATGCTTTAGGAAGAAAAATCCTTAAAATTTTTAAAAACGAGGAAGATATTTATTAAAAAACATCTTCCCTATTTTAAAAAAAAGTTTGAGTAGGTTAAATTAAGATGAATGTTTTTTTGATCTTGCACGTGTTCCAAGGCCAATATTTTTAGCAAGCGCACTTCTTTGCTTTGCATAATTTGGAGCAACGACAGGGTAATCAGCTCCAAGTCCCCAGCGTTCACGGTACTCATCCACAGACATGTTATAAGCAGTTTTTAGATGGCGCTTAAGCATTTTAAGTTTCTTTCCATCTTCAAGACAAATAATGAAGTCAGGTGTAATAGATTTTTTAATTGAAACAGCAGGCTCTGGTCGAGGAGGATGTGTTGAAAATGATGCTCCATTCAAAGCAGAAAGGCTCGTAAAAACGTTTTGTATGACATGGGGAATATCATTAGGTGCAACACTATTATGAGCAAAATGCGCGGCGACAATATCTGCTGTTAATAATAAGAGATCGGATTTATTTAATGGATCATTCATAGGACACCTTAGAGTAATTGTATAAATTATAAATATAGAATAGAGGTTGTATAGAAGTTGTAATTCTAAAAATCAATAAAAAAACTAAAAAATCATAAAAAAATATATATTTTGATTTTCTTTAATAAAAAAACTTTT
Source organism: Pseudomonadota bacterium (assembly GCA_018242545.1). Classification (NCBI taxonomy): domain Bacteria; kingdom Pseudomonadati; phylum Pseudomonadota; species Pseudomonadota bacterium. Next base: position 5,135 of record JAFEBT010000037.1, on the reverse strand, counting down.
GACATAAGGAGGTTAAGCATGGCAAGCCAAAAGAAGAGTATCATTACTTTGGCAAAAAGGAAGCATTCTTTTTGACAGGCTCTAAAATAAAGTTAAAGATGTAAAACTTAGGTTTAGTATTTATTAAAGAATGTTGTTTGAAAGGAGAATTATCGTGAGTAAACTTGAATGGGGATCCAAAAGAGTTTGTCCAAGTTGTTCAACTCGGTTTTATGATTTGCATAAAAGACCCATTGCATGTCCAAAATGTGCTTCTACGTATGATCCTGAAATTTTTCTAAAATCTAAAAAAGGGCGTTTAAGCGCAGATGAAAAAAGAGGACATGGAAATGTTCATGCTCATGAAAATGAAGATGCTGAATTTTTGATTGAGGAAGCTGTTTTAGAGGATGTTGCATTGGATGAAAATGAATTAATAGAAGATACCTCTGAATTAGATACCGTTGGGGATGATGTCATTGACGTCATTGAAGGGTCTGACTCAAAACCAGATGAAGAGTAATTTTTTTCTAAGGCTTACGACTTGAGAGCTTGTGTATAACGTCTGGTCTCTTGCGTAAGTTTTTGGACTCTATTGAGGATTGAGGGAGAGGGAATATCTCCCTCAAAATCTTCGGCAGAGGACATGACAAAATGAGGCACGATCGTTGTACGGGCATCAAACATCAGGCTTCCAAAAAAAGAAAGAGGAGCTAACAGACTTCGAGGCGATCCTGATTGGCCTATAAATCCAACAACTTTTTCAGACCATGCTTTTCCAGAAAGTTTGTCACGATAAGGTGTATTTGTAAGTTCTAAAAGATTTTTACAAGACGCTGCAATTGCAAAGTTATGGATGGGTGAGGCGAGAATAATACCATCCGCCTTTAAGATTCGATCATGGATCTCTTTGACAGAGGGATGATCATATGAGGAGTTATTTAAGCCATTGCAAAGAGGCAATGAAAATGTACGCAGATCAATAAAGTCAACATAATTTTCTTCATTTTTAAGAAAAGTCACCGCCTGTTGTGCAAGAATTGCACTTTTACTGGTTGGCGAGAGGCTAGAACTTATAACGACGAATGAAACAGAAGGAATAAAAGAAGACATGTTAATCCTTTTTCTAAGAAGATATTTTAACGTTTATGATATAGAAATATAAAGGGCCTCGCAAGAGGCCCTATAATTTTGGATTAATATCCATCTCGATCGAGTCGTTTTCTTAAAAGCTTCCGTGCCCGACGGACAGCTTCTGAAGATTCACGAACACGTTTTTCAGACGGTTTCTCAAAATGTCTGCGGAGCTTCATTTCACGAAAAACACCCTCGCGCTGCATTTTCTTCTTTAAGACACGTAATGCTTGATCGACATTATTGTCTCGAACTTGAACCAACACTCTTAATCACCCCTTTCTGATAGAACTTGTCTGTCTTCTATAAAGGTCTTTTAGAAAGAGAACAAGAAAATTCGTAATATTTTGTCAAAAATCACTTCTTCTTTCTTCTTTCATTTCTAATGTGTTTCTTGAAATCTTCTCTCTCTTAAAAGAAGGGATTTCTTAAAGAGTTCAAACTGAAAGGTGATTAAGGAGGGTCTTTAATTCATTAAAGCAGCTTTTTCCATTTTTAATAAACTTATGAAATCAAATGTAAGATTCTAGAGTAGAAGTAAGAAAATGAAAAAATCTTAGAGAATAAAAAAATAATTGACCAAAAATAATATAATTCATATAATTTAAAGTGTGTTCATCTCGTTTTATAAAAAAAATTTAAATACATAAAGCGCGTTTATCGGTTCTTTAACTTTTTTAAAAAATAAGACGACTTAGTGGTTACTTAAAATATCTTTTTAAAGAAGAATATTTATTTGGAATATTTTTTTAGGAAGGAGGTTAGGTATGAAATTAAGTCTCTTTAAAAAAATTACATTAGATCATTTTATGACAGCCATTGGAATTGGAGGGCAGCTCGCAGCCTACGTTCAGGCGTTTAAGATTTTTAGTATGCAATCAGCATATGCCGTCTCTCTTGGCGGAGTTCTTATTACTTTTTCTACGACGCTCGTATGGTTTTTTTATGGGAGTGAAAAAAAAGTAAAACCGCTTGTTATTTCTAATTTCGTAGGTATTGTTGGGCAATTATTAATTTTAATTGGCATTCTTTATTATTGGTAACTTCTGTTGGAACGAACATAATCCGTACTTATTCGTACACATCTTATTTTTGAAAGCTGTTTAGAAGAATTGTCATATTGTACTTTTAATGATACTATTTTTTTATGTGGTCGAAATAAAGCTTTCTTTATCTAATAATAAAAAAAACGATTGGAGCTTCCATCATGACAAAAAAAATAAACTTTCTCTCGTCATTTCTTTTTATAAGTTTAACGGCTATATCTTTTATGACATCATCCAAGAACTGCCTGGCGATGTGCAGCCCCTCTCCTCAGTGCTCCTTAGAGGAAGAGCACGAAGCGCTATACTGGAAAGAAGAAGCAGCAGAATGGGAACAGACCTAAATTAAAGATGTGAAATTCAAAAAACTTAAATGATATAAAAATAAAAAATCTCTTGATATCAATGAGAAATGAATGAGATATGCGAGAATATTTTAAGCCCTCTCTATAAATAAATATAAAGAGGGCTTGTAAATATTCTTCTTTCTTATTTTTTAGAGAAGAGTGAACTTCCTGTTTTATAGAAATAAAAGCAGAAAATTCCAGTCATAAGAACACCTAAGATCATTGTGACATCAGATCCAAAACCGAGATCAATTTTGAAGATGTCGGTGGACTGATAAAGTGCAAAAGGAATGGCAAGAAGAATTCCAACAAGAGATTCTCCTGCAATTGTTCCAGATGCAAAGAGAAGTCCACGTCTTTCGCACGTATTCACATCCTCGTCTGTAAATTTCTTGGAACGCTTTTTTGCCTTAATCGTTCTTAAGGCCAAAAGGCTTAAAAGAGAGCCAAGAAAAATTGTAACAGAAACCGTATAAGGAAGATAAAGTCCAGAAGCTATGGCAAGAGCTGGAAATGTCCAATCGCTGCCCATGGATTTTAAAATTTTATTAAGGACAATGTTTGCAATTGCAATAAGCCCCCCTAAAACGACGTATGTCCATTCTAGATTATGCGTAAATATTCCCTTTGCAACAGAGGCCATGACTGTTGCTTGAGGCGCTGCAAGAGCTTGTGTAGGATCCATGCCGGGACGTGGAAGGGACGTTCCAATACCATACGCTTCATAGAGAAGTTGGAGAATTGGTGTGATGACAATAGCTCCTGCAATAACACCAACAATAAGAAGAGCTTGTTGTTTCCAAGGGGTTGATCCAACAAGCTGTCCAGCTTTTAAGTCTTGAAGGTTATCACAACTTAGATTTGCGGCGCAGGCTATCACAGCTCCAATGATGATTGCAAAAGCTGCAGCTGTTCCCGCAGCATTCGGATCTATAGAAAAATCTATTTGACTTCCAAGTAATAAAAGAAGGAGAAAAGAAACGCTTAATACGCCTCCAATTGTAACGCCTGAAAGTGGATTTGAGGAAGATCCTACAATACCCGCCATATATCCTCCAATGGCTGCGCATAAAAACCCAATGAAAAAAGAGAAAACAATAGCAAAGGCAATCGTCGTGACAAATAAGCCAGTTGTGATGGGCATATGACTTTTATCGAGGATGTAGAAAAAAATAATTGCAACTGGCAAAATAAGAAAGAGGGACCCCATAAGGACGTAGGTCATTGGAATATCTTTTTCAGTTCTTGGAGTTGCGGCTGCTTCTGTAAGGTGGCTATGTCTAAGGGCAGCATAGGAGGACTTGACTGCCATGATAATTGGTTTGACGAGTGTAATGAGTGTCCATACACCGCCAATAATCATTGCACCGACGCCAATATAACGAAGTTTTTGCGCCCAAATCATTTGGGCTGTGGCTGCTAAAGAGTCAGCTTCAGGAAGTCCATAAAGAGCCCCATAAATGGGAATCCCAAACCCCCAGATAATCACGGTACCGATTAAAAAGCAAATGCCAATCCGGATACCGACTATATAACCCGCTCCAAGAAGAGCTGTAGAAAGTCCTGTTCCACATCCTACAATTGTAGAGCCCACAGTGGTGAATGCGGATGCTGTTTCTCCAATCATTTGAAACCCACTTTGGAGGAGCTTAATAAGAGCTGCAAAAATTCCAGAGACCAGAAGGTCACTTGCGCCTGTTGTGTTTCCATCGCCTGCTTTTAAAACTTCTGCAGTTGCGACACCTTCTGGAAAAGGAAGAGGATTCTCTATAATCATCGCACGTCTTAAAGGAACAGACATTAAAACACCCATGATACCGCCAATGCAGGCAATGGAGACTGTTTCAAGAAATGGAAAGTAAGTCCAAAAATTAAGAATAATGAGAGCAGGCAGCGTGAAAATAATGGCCGCAGCAAGAACTTCTCCCGCAGAAGCAATGGTTTGAACCATATTATTTTCAAGAATATTCGAATTTTTAAAAAAACGAAGAACTGCCATAGAAATAACCGCTGCAGGAATACAAGCAGATACGGTAAGTCCAATTTTAAGTCCTAAATAGGCATTTGATCCTGCCAGAATGATGGCTAAAAGAATTCCCAATACAACAGCTTTTACTGTAATTTCTGGAAGATTTTTATTGGCTGGAATATAGGGCACAACAGCCTGCTTTTGTTTACTTCGATAGTCTTGTTTCTTCTGCTCTTTCATAAACGAACTCCTACTTTCTAAAAGTTTTTACTGTAAAAATAGAGGAAAAATTTTTCTGAAATGTTGGCTGTGTCTGTTAAGATTCTTTTTCTTTAAAAAAATAAGTCCTGTTTTATCCAAAATGCTTCTCTTTTTTAGAAGATTTAAGCTTAATGTTTTCAACAGCCTAACAGAGCCTCCAATTACTTATCCGATAAAATTTAAAACTTTCTTGATACGACTCTATGTGAGTCAATAAAAAAAAGCAATACCATATAAAGAGCGTTTTCGGGGGGATAAGAAATTAGGATTGTAAAATAAGATAGAGATAATTTTTAGTGAATTTAGGTTGTGTCCACTTTTCATCTGAGCCAAACGATAGAAGAAGTAAAGGCTAAAAATCCCATATAAGCAATGGCCATCTTATCAAATCGTGAAAAGATT
>JAFEBT010000036.1 GCA_018242545.1 Pseudomonadota bacterium | reverse complement strand
AAGTCAATCTTTTCAATATCTTCCTTTTTCTTCCTTATATCGAACTGACGTTAAAGGAGTATTTTTGATTGATTATTATCTTATAAGACATTGTGTCATCATTATAAGCCTTCCTCTAAGATATCCTTAATAACTTGTTGTTGCTTCATAGCGTCTGACCTGCCTTTATCTTTTAAAATAGAAAGTTCATAAAGAGCTTTCCATAAACCCCACCCGCGTGCTCTTTCCCAGGTCTTAGAATCAAGGTCTATCATACTTCTAAATTTTTCTCTGCTTTTATCTTTAAAAAAAGTCCAGGCTATGGTTAAATCGCAAGCAGGATCTCCAATCCCCATACATCCAAAATCTATTACGGCACTCAATTTATTCTCTTTTATTAAAATATTCCCGCTGGCAATATCACCATGAACCCATACAGGGTCTTTATACCACATGGATTTTATAGATTTTTCCCATAAAAATCTTGCTTTTTTTGCGTCAATTAAGGAGCTTAATTTTATTATCAGTGACCTTGTTTCCTCATCATAAACGGAAGTATGAGCAGCACGCCACCAATTATGAAGGCCTGGAGAAGGAGCATCACTTGGAGCAAATTTATGAAATTTATTCAAAAAACATGCAAGATCAACGGCTATGTTTTGCAAAGTTTCCTCATTAATTTCCAAAGTATTTGCGCTATTTCCTTCTAGCCATTTGTATATTGACCAATTCCATGGATAGTCTTTTGAGGGGTTTCCCATAGCGATGGGTTTTGGGACAGAGAGGGGCAAATAGGGAGCAATTAAGGGGAGCCATTTATGTTCTTTTTCAACTTGCTTTACATATTCTTCGGAACTTGGAAGTCGAACGAGCATCCTTTCTCCTAAACGAAATGTACGGTTATCATGTCCATTTAGGGGAACGGGGACGACAGAGAAATGAGCATATAGAGGAAATTGTTCTTTTATGAGTTGTTTGACTAAACGTGCAGTGATTTCTATTTTGTCCATTTCTTTATTTACTTTCGTCTTTTGCTGTATTTCTGTAAGAAAAATACGATACCAATATCGATTAACAAAATGTTTATAAGAAAAAAGGCAAGAATTAATTTATAAAAAACAAGCTGCATGCTTTTTCTTTATTCTTGTAAGGTGTGGGGAATCTGGAGGAAAACTCGTGTTTACCATAGAAAGTGCCTGTTCAAGATAAAGCATTTCCTGCTCTTTCAGAGCTCGGGAAGACAGTATTTTTGATTTTTTTCGATAAACATCAGCCAAATTTTCTAAAATGATATATTCGTCGGGGTATTTGTTTTTATGGATAATTGAAAGCGCTCTTTTAAGGATACCTTCTGCATCTTTCAAATTATTTTCTAAAAGATAAACTTGTCCCAAATTTTGAAGAGCAAAGCTTGTTTCAATATGGTTTTTTCCATAATTTTTTTCAAAGGATTTTAATGCTTTCTTCAATAAAGATTTTGAGAGAGAATATCGTTTTGTTTCCCTATAAAAAATTCCTAAATGAACAAGAGCTTTTGCAACATATACATGGTCTTCAAAAAAATGTTTATTACAAATTCTAAGGCTTTCATCAATTAATTCTTTGGCTTTTTTTAAATCTCTAAGCTTTATATAGACATATCCCAAATCCCCACAGACCCAGGCTGCGCCGACATGAAATTCAGAATATTTTTTATAGATGTTCAGGCTTTTTTCTAAGAATTCTTTGGCTTTATCATAATGTCCAAGGCTCCTATAAAGATTTCCTAAATGAGCAAGAGAAGAGGCAAGACCAATCGGATTTTCTTTCGTTTTTTCATAAAATGAAAGGCTTTGTTCGAGAAAAAAGAGTGCTTTTTTAAAATTTCCTAAATATCGGTACACCACACCTAAATATTTTGAAGCGCGTGCCATGCCCGAATAATTTTGGGAATTTTGTTGGTAAAAAAGAGTTAAGCTCTTTTCAAAAAGATCTTTTGCTTTCTCATAATTTCCTAAATCTCGATAAACATTTCCTAAATAGACCATATAGTGAGCAATCTTAAGATTATCTTTAGGACGATGCTTGTTTAATAAGGCAATACCTTCTGTAAGAAGCTGTTCTGCTTTTAATGAATTCCGTAAGTAAGAATAAAAGCAACCGAGTTCACAATTTAAAGCTTCTTTTGCAGCGTCATTTAGAATCATTTGATGGCTTAAAAAACATTCTGCATGTCGATAAAGCGTCTTCATTTTTACAAAATCTTCTTTATCCATTGCATCGCGCATATCATTCTCTAAAACTTCAGCAAGAGAGAGAATCAAATTTTGATCCTTTTTTAACTCTAAAGCCTTTGTCAAATAAGAGAGGATGACTGCTTGCGTACTTCGATGAATTGAAATTACAGATTCTAACGGAAGTGAAAGCAAAGAGTTGTTTGTAATCAGAGAATGTTTTTTTAAATGATAGATAAAATCATCTACCACAGGACCATTTTTATATTTAATAAGAAGGTCCCGAGGAATATTTTGAGAATCAAGAAGACTTATAAAAAGAAAAAGATCTTTAAAATCAGGGTTGGAATCAATAAGGTATTTTAAAGATAAAGTGATAATTCCATATCGTGTCTTTGTATAATCTCCCGCTTCTTCTAAAATTTTTTCCTGTACATTTGAAAAATCTTGATTGTACTTAAACATATTTTCTAAATAATCTTTATAAGAAACGTTCGTTGCTTTAAGGTAATAAGCTGCAACTAAGATGTCTAAGGGAAATGAAGGAATTTCAAGAAGAAATTTTTGTGTTTCTTGTTGCTGCGCAGAGGAAAAAGAAACGTCTTTTCCATTGCTCAAAATTTTAATAAAAAGATTTAATTTTTCATTGTCAGTAAGTTCTCCAACAGAAATAATTGTGTGAATATGCAGATTGTTTTCAATATTAGCATTTCGTGTTGTTAAAAGAATTTTTCCTTCTCCCCATTTTGCAGGGTTTATAGGAAAATATTTTTGAAGAGAGCTAAATTTTTCAACATTATCATAAATTAAAAACCAATTAGGGGTCATTTTTAATTTTCTTTGAACAAATTGCAAAATTTGATCCTCTCGTTGAAGAGAAGGTTTTGTTTCTAATATAATATTCAATATTTGGAAATCTTCTGATGTCTTTGAAAGACCTTGAGCAAGATTTTCAAAAGATGCTAAAAGATTTTCTTTTGTACTTGCATTGATTTCTCCGACAATAGGAAATGTTTCTGAAGAGGCATACCGGTGTGCAAGCGTTGTTTTTCCAGAGCCTCCGATACCAACAAGCGCAATGGTTTTAATTTTATTGGGATCTTTCTTAAATGCGGTATTAATTTTATCAATTAGATCCAAGCGATCAAGAAGAAGGGATTCGGAAGGAATAATAAAATCAGATCGAATAAGGCATTCTTCCGTTTTGTGTGCGTTAAAAAAGGAAAATTTTTGTGTTAAATCCATTATCCAATTTTGAAAAGAAAGCGGACTTATTTTGAAAATAAGAAAACATACTCCCAAAAAGAAAAAGATGAAAATTCCTTTTTTTCTATAATATTTCAGCGTTAAGAGAGCGTAAACATTTTTTTTATTTTTAGGAGACTGCTTGTTTAAATCAGAAAAATTCTCTTTAGATTCAATAAAGCCCTTTAAAACATCATATTGTTTCTCAAATTCTAAAATTGACCTTTCAAGATTTAAAGTTGGAAAAAGGTTTTTTAAAACTTCTAAAACAAGTAAATAATACTTTTTTTGGATATTAAGATCTGAAATATTTTCCCCATGAATCATTTTAAAAAATTCTTTAGGCTTTTCTCCTTTTGAAGAAAAAAGAAAAACAGCTGTTTCATTTTCTAACTGCAAGGGTATGCCTTGATTTTTTTGATCGAAGCCTTCCCAATTTTGAGGAGGATTATAAAGAATGAGATTTTCTTTTTTAAGATTTTGAAAGCCATATGGCTTATTATAGTTTTTTAAAAAAATCTTAATTTCTACTTTTTTTAAAGAACTGATAAGATGCTGAAGCAAAGAAATTTGAAGAAGATCTTTTTTTGAAGAAAAAATATAACAAGAAATTTTCTGATCTTTGATTTGAGAAAAGATATGTTTTAAAGAATCTTCAAATTTACGGTGTGCTAAGAGAGCTGCATAAAATTTTCGCAAAGAAGGAAGTTTGTCTGATTTTTCAATAAAATCGATAATGGCTTCTCTCGAATGACACTCAAGTTTTAACATAATATTATGGGTGTGGTTTTCGATGGTTTTTGGGGCAATTGAAAGAAAAGATGCAGCTTTTTTTGCGGATCGTCCACTTACAAAAAAAGCAAGAATATCTATTTCTCGACGTGTAAATTTAACATTATTTATAAATGTTAAGGACTCCAAATAAATAGATTTTAAAAAATCAAAACTTTTGTTTTCCATTGAGGGCAATACAATTTTTAGGTGTTAAAGAAGAAGGTTTTAGGAATTTCTTTGTAAGGTTTTTAAATTTTGTAAAAGTGACTTAGATTATAAATATATTTCTTGAAAATTCTTTGGGGGAATTTCCACTAAGTTACTAATCCTAATGGTATTTCCAGGATGTGTAAATAACTGACTTATCGTTAGTATCCAAAAGTACAAAGTGCTTTTTATAAGCACATCTTTTTAAGAAAATAAAAGAAAGGATATTGATAATGTCTAAGAAATTAAAACTTCTAATTTTTGATGTATTGTTTACCTTGTTCCAAGTTATTTCTGTTTTCGCAATGACAGAAGATATAAGTTTTTTTGGTCCTGAAAATCGCGGGTATGGTTCTACTTATACGCTTTCCATTAAAAGAGATAAAAAGGCACTTCGAAATGAGTATTTTCAAATCGAGGATCACCCGTCAGTATCTCCAAGTCATGGGTTTTTCAATGATGAGACAGCTTATACATATACGCTGGGAAATAAAAAAATACCTTTATCTTCTACTCTGAACGATCAAATTAAGTTAAATTATAGTACGTTTGCCATTGCAAATTTAACGCTTGATTCTTACCGTAAATCTTGTGGTGCTCTGGGTATTGAAGTGAGTCCTTGTGTAAAGCTTATTCCTTTTTATGAAGGGTGTAAACAAGCAGAACGCAATGCTTTTTATAGAAGGACAGGACGAAGGGGAGGAGAAGGGGAAATTAATTTTTGTTTTTCCCAAGGATTTACGCCAGCTCGGATTTTCGATGTTGTATCCCATGAAGTGGGGCATGCTATTTTAGATGCTCTACAGCCGAACTATCATAAAAAAATGGGAAGCCACCCTGTGGGAGCTTTTCATGAGGCTTTTGGAGATCTTTCTTCTTTTTTCGCATCGATAAGACTTGCAAGTATTCACGCGGTAAGTCCTTCAAGTAAAGGTAAGAGAATAGCTTCCATGATTGCTTTGGAAGAAGAAGTTTGTCTTGCTCCTGGACTCTCTGGAGAAGGCACATGCCTTTTAAGAAAAGAAAGCCCTGATCTTTGTGAAGATCATCGCAATTCCGTTCCTTTTAGAAGCTTTTTTCTAAGATGTATGAATGCGGAACTCAAAAGAAATTCGACGCTTGGAAGATCCGAAAAGAAAAGTGCTGAAGAGATCGTTGATTTTTTTCAAGCTTTGTTAGTTCATACGGCTCGAAATGTACCTGATTTTGAGAGCTTATATGATTTGAGTCAAAAGATGATTGGTTTTATTAAACCTTCTCCAACATCAACTCTTATGAGGAAAGAACTTAAAAAGTTACGTTCAGATTTAGAAAGATGCACATTTTGTAAATAATTTTTTAAGTGATTTTTCTGACCCTCTCTTTATTTTAAGGGAGGGTTTTTAATTTTCTGAAAAGCAGTCTTACTTTAAGAAAATTGAGTAAAATTACTCAATTATATTTTTTTATCATTCTTAGATTGACTTCTTGTCTTAGGGCGGTTAACAAAAACCAGTTCATATTTTAAAAGCTCTTTCAGACCTTGGATTTAAAAATGTTATTTTTTTCACGATCTTTTTTTGTTTATTTTTATTTCTTTTTTATCAGTTTAGCAGGATCTGCTTCTTTACCAGCCCTTTCTTTTGGAATGGAGAGTGATGCTTCTTCGGAGGAAAAATCAGGAGGGAAACCTCATGCTATGAGAAGTCTTATTTTAGAACCTTATCAAGCATGGACACCAGATGCTTCTGGAGATCCTTTTCTTTCAACTATTTTTGGAGAGAACTATGATTTAAATCAAGAGGCTTCTATTCGTAAATTACTTTCTCAACTTCAAAGTCCTTCTCTTGCATTCAAAGATCGTGCAAAGATTTTGACCTATGGGGCAGTATATGGAACAACAGAACAAAAACAAGAAGTCTGTTCTTATTTCTTAGAAATATTTCCGAGCGCTTTATTTTCTCTAGATTATTGTGTAAATGTTTTTAATCATATGAGCGCCTAAGGAACGAGAGATCAAAAAGAAAAAATGTGCTCTAGTCTCATTTCTTTAATTGGAGATCCTGCCTTAAAGCCTAGAGACTTTAATTCTATTTTATTCCATATTGAGCTTTTTGGAAATGAAGTTCAAAAACAAGCTATTTGCTCGACTTTGGTGGACCGTTTTAATGATGTTTCCTTATTTCTTGATGTATCAGAATCTCATCCCATATTGCTCCTTATGGCTCTTCTCCTCAAAAAAGAGGAATATGTTTTTCTGTTTTAAAGTTTGTACAAGAAGGTGGGAAAGATTCATTCCAGAAAGAAGCAATACGCTCAACTTTGATTGTCTTGCTAAAGATGGATGATATAGATTTTGAGTTTCAGTTGCCTGCCTTACACTATGTTATGAAGAATAAGAGAGATTTTGAGGAAAGGACGTTGGCGGACGTTGAGGAAACTTTGCTCTCTCTTATTGCACAGCGTCAAATAGATCCAAAGATGCAAGAAGTTGTGGACATCATTTTGAACTATGGGTCAAGTACGACAAAAGAAAAAATCATAAAAATATCTCGAGATCCAGACTTTCCTTCTCATTTTCGTGAAAAATTAGAAGAAATGATGGATGAGAAACTTTCACAGACAAGAGAAAAAATTCGTACTTTTTGTACAGAAGAAAAGATGAATGGGATTGAAGAGCGTGCACTTTGTAATTTATTGTTAGAATTTTCAGATGATTTAGTACCTTTTGCCTTAAAAGAAGGCCGTATGAGAAAGATTATAAAAAGCTTAAGAAAAATGTCTCAAGAAAAAAGAATTCAATATCTTGAGGGTATTATTTCAGACAAAATTGAAGAAGAAAGAGGAGATGAAAGTACAGCATGATAAAAAAAGGATCTGAGAAAAAGAGACGACGTGCTTTTTTAGGAGCTGCAGTTAATTTTTGTTTCAAAAGAACCTCGAAGATGAAGCCATAACTTCCCAACACAAACTGCCATAAGTTGAATACGACGTCTGCATCGTCCATCGCTGATATCATTTCCAACTTTGCGTAGTGCGCGTAAAACTGAAATTGGAAGATTAACTTCTTTTATGCTCTATATAAATAACATTATCTCTATTTAGTGATCATTATAAAGATCTTTAAGTGTAAAATGAAAATGAAAATTTAAAAACGAACAGAGAAATAAGGATGTTTTTATGTTTTTTTAATCCAGAATGTCTGTTCTAAAATGTTTCTTTAAAATGCTCTATTTTTTCAAAAAGATTTAGAAATCTCATCATACAAAAAAGGATAAATAATATCGGAATTAAATTGATGCGCAAACCATGTGGTTTGTCTTTTTGCATATTGGCGGGTTTTAATGGACATCTTTAAGCGTGCTTCTTCGAGAGACAAAGTTCCTTCGAGATAGGATTCGAGTTCTGAAACACCGACGGCTTTTCTGAGCGGATGAGAAGGAGAAAGCCCTTTTGTGAAAAGATTTTGCACTTCTTTCAGGGCTCCTTTTTCAATCATCAAGGTTGCGCGTTGGTCAATGACTTTACAAAGAGATTCTCGAGGTGGTTTAAAAAGAATTTTAAAAAAAGAAAGAGAGCTCTGGTTTTTAGAAAGGTTATTTTTATTTTGCCAAAAAGAAAGAGGTTGGTGTGTAAATTCATAGACTTCCCAAGCGCGTTGAATGCGCTGTGTATCATTGGGGGAAAGGTGAGAAAGAATTTCAGGATCTTTCATTTTAAGGTTTTCCCAAAGAAAAGAAAGACCTTTTTCTTTGATAAGCTGGTTTCCTTTTTCTCGGATTTCAGGGGGTATTTGAGGTATCTCGTCTAATCCTTCCATTAGAACTTTTAAGTAAAATCCTGTTCCGCCAACAAGAATGGGTCTTTTTTGAGCCTTAAAGGCTTTTTGTATTTCTCCGTGAGCAAGTTTAGCCCAGATGGGTGCTGTTATTCGTGTTTCTGACGGAAGAATTCCATAAAGTTTATGGGGAATTTTTTTTAAATCATGAGCTGGAGGATGGGCTGTTAGAATAGGGAGATCTTCATAAAGTTGAAGGCTATCTGCATTAATAATAACGCCATTGATAAGTTTTGCAAGATCAAGAGAAAATTGAGATTTACCACTTGCTGTTGGTCCTGCAATGATAAAAACAGTATTGTTAGGAAGGGGCGGAAGTGCCTTGAGAAGTGTCTTTATTGTCTCCATCGCCACCTCCTAAATTTAAAGCAATATAATGCGTAATCCCATGCCGCCATATTTTTAAAAGAACGGTATTTTTTCCGGATGTAAAGAGAGATTGCAGAAGGTTTTCGAGTTCTTGAAAAGACGTGATTTTAGTTTGATTAACTTCTTCGATAATGTCATCCACTTGAATATCGAGTGCTGGGAAAGAAACGGCTTTATCATTTCCTTGCGCATACTTTTCAAGTCCAACAATAAGAACTCCTTCTACATTTGAAGGGATTTTATAATAAGATTTCATGGTTTTGGTAAGAGGAGTGACATAAACACCTAAATAAGATTGATACGAAACGCCGGGGGAGTCTGAAGACAGAGGAATTTTAATCATATTTTTTTGAAAATCTGAAAATTCTTCTCTCTCTCTTTCAGACCATTCTTCAATAATAACAGGAAGAGAAATTTCTTTTCCGTTGCGCCAGAGGGTGATCATAACTTTTTTGCCAACGTCTGTTTCTCCAACAAGGCGGGGGAGCTTTTCATAGGCGGTAATGTTCAGCCCATCATAAGAAAGAATAATATCAGCGGGTAAGATACCGCTTTTTGCTGCGGGCCCAAAAGGATCAACAAAGCTGACAAAAGCTCCTTTTTTTCCAGCTTTCAAAAGAGAGTCATATCCTAATGCCTTTGCCATATCAGGGCGCACTTCCTGAACGCGGATACCCATCCATCCATAGATAGCTTGTTTTCTTTGAATCATTTGCTGAACAGCACGTTCTGCTACACTCGATGGAACTGAAAAACCGATGCCGATACTTCCACCGGATGGGGAAAAAAGAGCCACATTAACGCCAATAACTTCTCCCTTGGTGTTAATCATAGGACCTCCAGAGTTCCCAAGATTAATAGAAGCATCTGTTTGAATAAGGTCATCAACATACCCACTCATGATACCTTCTTCGCCTAAAGATGTCTGAGACCGTGAGATATCACGTGCGCGTGCAGAAATAATTCCAGCAGAGACAGAGCGTCCAAAACCAAAAGGACTCCCCACAACTAAAATCCAGTCTCCGACACGGGCAGAGTGAGAGTCTCCCCATTTTAAAGAAGGAAGAGGGTCTTTCGTTTCAACTTTTAAAAGAGCGAGGTCAGTTCGTGCGTCCCGTGCAATAATTTGAGCTGTCATTTCTCTTCCATCTGAAAGCGAGACAACAGCAGTGTCAACATCTTGAACCACATGCCGGTTGGTGACAATATATCCCATGGGATCAATAATAAACCCTGATCCTAAAGAGTGATGAGAGGATGTTCCTTCAAGATCTTGTCCTTGAGACCAATCTTTTAAAAGTGTGCCAAGGAGAGATGATTGAACGTCAGGAAGGCTCATCAATTCTTTAAAATTGTAGGATGCAGAAGGGTTATTTTCTGAATGATGAATCGAAATATCAACGACAGCTGGTAAAACCTGTTCAACAACTGGAGCAAAAGAAAAAGAACAATCACAAGAAGGTGTGGCGTGGATGGTATGATATAATAGCAAAGAACTAAAAACACATACCAAAGATCGTATTAAATTTAAAAAAGTCATGATGCCAATATGTATTGTGAAACCAGTCCTAACCCATGAGGAAAGAGATCTCCCTCTTAAAAACCTAACTATGCCATTGGAAACGAAAGAAAGTCAAAAGAATCTTTGAGTTAACAAAGATTAGGGGAGTAAATTATGACGGCAGCTGGAAAACTCTACACCATGTAAGAAAAGCACCATGATTTAAGAAGTAATGTGCTTTTCTTTCTGAAACACCGTCTTATTTTTTACCTGAATGGATTACATACTAAAGAAGATTAAAAAATTTGTTCGTATTTGAAATTTATGAAGAATGAAATTTTTCTTCGCAAAAAAGAAAGAATATGAAAGCTCTCTATTGTGACGTTCCTGCATTAAAAAATTTGAAGAATTTACCCGTTGGAGAGATGACTAAAGTTGTATTTTCCCCCTTAAATGAATTTTTATAAGCTTCCAGAGACCGATAAAATTCGAAAAACTTTTGATCTTTTGAAAACGCTTCAGCCAAAATACGGATCGAGGAACCATCTCCTTCACCGCGTAATGTTTGGGCTTTATTTTTTGCTTCGGCTAAAAGAATAGTTCGGTCACGGTCAGCATACGACCTTATTTTTTTCGCTATTTCTTCTCCTTTAGCTCTAAATTCTTTTGCTTCACGTTTGCGTTCGCTTTCCATTCTTAAATAAATGGCTTCACTATTTGCTTTTGGAAGATCTGCGTGTCTTATCCGAACATCAACAACATCTACACCAAAAGGTTCAGCCATCTTAAAAACTTCCGCCTTAATTTGAGCCATGATCTTTGTACGTTCAGGAGAGAGAAGGCTTGAAAGAGGGTAGCTTCCAAGAACACGCCGTAAGCTTGCTCCTGCGAGAGTCTGGAGTCTTGTTTGTGCCACAGCTTCTGTTCCTAAAGTTTTATAAAAAAGAAGCGGATCAGTGATTCGATAACGCAAGAAAGTGTCAACAACGAGTCTTTTTTGATCCGAAGCAATCACTTCTTCTGGGCTTAGATCGATGTCAAGAAGACGATTATCATAAAAGATAACATTTTGAATGATAGGAATTTTCATATGAAGGCCGGGTTGGTGAATTGTTCGGACAGGATCCCCAAGCTGTAAGACAAGACATTGTTCGGTCTGGGTCACTACAAAAAGAGAGAGACTTAAAAAAACAATCAAAAAACCGAATGCAGTGAGGAGCATAATGGTAAGGCGGTTTTGAAGTAAGTTCATTGTTCATCTCCTTGTGAAGAGGAATCTGAGGATGTGTTGACTTCTTTAGGTTTAAGACTATCTAAAGGAAGATAGGGTAAAATATTTCCGCCCTTTACTTGGCTTCCGTCCATAAGAACTTTGTTGGTCGTTGAAAAAATCTCCTCCATTGTTTCAAGAGACATCCTTATGGCTGTGATTTCAGGGGCTGTTTTATAAGCACTTAAGATAGAGTTAAATCTATTTGCTTGGCCTTCTGCTTCTTGAATCATTTGTTGTTTATATCCTGCTGCTTCTTGGATCATGCTTTCAGCGTCTCCTCTTGCTTCAGGAATAATTTTATTGCGATAGGCTTCCGCATCATTTCGCAGACGCTCTAAATCAGCGCGTGCGCGTTGCACATCCCGAAAGGCATCAATCACTTCTGCAGGAGGATCGACACGTTGCAGCTGAACCTCTGTAATTTCAATACCTGCTTGGTATTCATCCATAAGATCTTGAAGCAGCGTTTTAACTTTTTCTTCAATTTGACGACGTCCTTCAGCCATGGATTCGGCAATCGGTGTTTGACCAATCACTTCACGCATTGTGCTTTCAGAAGCGGCTTTAACCGTAGCATTGGGAGAAC
Source organism: Pseudomonadota bacterium (assembly GCA_018242545.1). Lineage (NCBI taxonomy): Bacteria > Pseudomonadati > Pseudomonadota > Pseudomonadota bacterium. The sequence continues at coordinate 6,636 of JAFEBT010000036.1, read as the reverse complement.
GAATCTTAAACAAAAAATCTCCAGCATCTTTAATCCGCCAAAAAACTGTAAAATTGATATCTACAATGTTCTCATCTCCCGTTAACATAAGGCTTTCTTCGGGAATTTGGCTTGAAGAGCCATCTTTTCCGGACCGAAATCCGATATCAATTCGGTTAATGCGCGTGACACTTGGAAGAAGAACTGTTTCAATGGGGGAAGGCAAATGGTAGTTAAGGCCTGCTTGACTGGTTCTGACCCATTTTCCAAAACGTAAAACAATGCCGACTTCATCTGGTTGAACCCGATAAAATCCTGTTAACATCCAAAGAATAAAAAGGCCTATAAAAATTAAAAACAGACTTTTCTTTTCTTTAAGAAAAGGAGGTAAATCTCCACCTTTTTTAGAATTAGATTTAAAAAAATCCTGAAAACTTTTCGGTGCATCCCCAAAAGGTGTTTTTCTTTTTTGAGTCCAAGGATTAGCGTCATCCGACGAAGAAGATTTTTTACGAATCTCATCGTCACTCCTGGGTCCCCAAGGGCCTTTTTCGAGCCATAATTTTTGCATCATTTTTTCTCTATTCCTCTCCTGAGTCGACTAAAAAATGTTTTTAAGAAAACTTAAATTATTCACCCGTTAGAATTCGATCTACCAATTGTTTCACAGTTGGAATGAAGCCATTTTTATAAAAAGGATCTTTTGCAAAACGATACGCTCCATGTCCTGCAAACATGAGTTGATGCTCTACGTCAGATGTATGAATGATGTTCATAAGTGTTTTTTGAATACAAAAAGAACGCGGATCTGCTTTTTTTCCCGTTGTCCCTTCTTCATTTTGTGCCCAATTGCTAAATCGGCATGCACTTAAACATCCCATACAATCAATTTGGTCTTTTCTAATTTCTTGGGCTTTTTCAGGTGTTACAAAGACAAGTGTAGAGTCTGGCGTTTTTAAGGATTCCGTGAATCCTTGTGCAATCCAGGCTTCCGCACGTTCTCGATCCCCTGGAGCGAGATAAAGAACCCTTCCGCGAGGGCCATAAGGGTAAGGAATTTGATGTTCCCCAAGAGGTTCTAATGAAAAAGCGATTTGATGGAGAGCTCGTTCTTTGAGCTCCTTGATAAAATCATTCTCGACGGCAGAAGAATAAAAACCTGTTGGGCTAAAAGAATTTAAATAAATATCGCCTTCTTTGAGCGTTAAGAGTTTTTGTTTCCATTCTGAAGAAATGGGACTTTCTTGAGTCAGAAGGGGACGTGTTCCAAATTGAAAAGCAACAGGGCCTAATTCTGAATTATTAATCCAATTTTCCCAATCTTTTAAATGCCAGACACCTCCTGCCATAACAATAGGAACATGAGAAAGACCTGCTTCATCCATCACTTCTCTTAAGGCTTTTACACGAGGATAGGGATCTTCAGGATGTGTTGGGCTTTCACTGTTGCTAAGCCCATTATGCCCTCCTGCAAGCCAAGGGTCTTCATAAACAACGCCTCCAAGCCATTCTTTTGTCTTATAATAGGCTCTCTTCCAAAGAGCTCGAAAGGCGCGTCCGGAAGAGACAATAGGATAAAAGTAGACTTGATATTGCGCAGCGATTTCACCAAGTTTATAAGGCATACCGGCTCCACAGGTGAGGCCGTGAATAAGTCCTTTTGTATGGGATAAAATCCCATGAAGAACACGTTCGACAGCGCCCATCTCCCAAAGAACATTCATATGAATGCGCCCCATGCCGCCTGCTATATCAAATGCACGACGTGCTTGAGAGATCCCTCCGCGGATAGAATAATCTATCAATTCATCATGGCGTTCACGCCTTGTTTTTCCATGATAAACAAGCGGGATAAAAACACCGTTTTCATCAATAAGGTCTGCATTGACACCAGAAAATGTTCCAACACCGCCTGCTTTAGCCCAAGATCCTGAACTAACGCCATTGGTAACACCAATTCCTTTTCCCCCTTCAATTAAGGGGAAAACAAGCTGACCAGATAAAGAAAGAGGGTTTATGAAACTCAAGGAATCACCTCTCTACGTTTTCTGAGTTGGGTGCTGTCAGAGCTTTTACACTGAGCCGAACTTTTCCTTGATCATCAATTCCAATAACTTTTACCTTAATCGTGTCTCCAACATTTACAATGTCCGTTACTTTTGCAACACGTGTGGGCGCAAGTTCGCTAATGTGTACCAAGCCTTGTTGTGATCCTAAGAAAGCAACAAAAGCTCCAAATTCTGCTGTTTTAACGACTTTTCCAGTATAAACAACGCCAATTTCAGGCACGGCAATAATTTCATTAATCCTTTGTAAAGCCGATTCAATGGATTTGGTATCTGCAGCTGCAATACGTGTCGTTCCATCATCTTCAATATCGATCTTTACGCCCGTGGTTTCACAAATCTCACGAATGACTTTTCCACCTGTTCCAATGATTTCTCGAATTTTATCTCGAGGAACTTGGATGGTTTGAATGCGAGGTGCATTTTCATTTAACGTTTCACGTGCAGCGCCTAAACCTTTCGACATTTCATTAAGGATATGAATACGACCTTCCTGAGCTTGATGAAGAGCATTTTTCATAATTTCAGGAGTGATGCTGGTAATTTTAATATCCATTTGAAGAGCTGTAATTCCTTTGCTCGTTCCAGCAACTTTAAAATCCATATCTCCTAAATGGTCTTCATCTCCTAAGATATCCGAAAGAACAGCAACTTTCTTACCTTCTTTAATAAGTCCCATGGCAATTCCAGCAACAGGCCTTAAAAGAGGGACACCTGCGTCCATCATGGAAAGAGAGCCTCCACAAACCGTTGCCATTGAAGAAGATCCATTCGATTCCGTGATTTCAGAGACCACGCGAATCGTATAAGGAAAATCCGTTTTTTGAGGAAGAACTGGATGAAGAGCACGCCAAGCAAGCTTTCCATGACCTATTTCTCTCCGGCCTGGAGATCCAACGCGACCAACTTCGCCAACGGAGAAAGGGGGAAAGTTATAGTGAAGCATAAAATGTTGACGATACTCTCCTTCAAGGGCATCAATGATTTGTTCGTCTTCTCCTGTTCCAAGAGTTGTGACCACAAGCGCTTGGGTTTCGCCGCGTGTAAAGAGAGCACTTCCATGTGTTTGAGGTAAAACCTGAACATCAGATTCAATGGGACGAATGGAGGTAACGCTCCGCCCATCAATGCGGATGCCTGTATCTAAAACTTGTGTGCGTACAATTTCGTGCTTAATATCATGAAAAATGTCCTCAAGAATGGGGAAAGGAACCTCCGTTTCAGGAAAGGCTTCTTTCATTTTTGCGTGAGCCGCATCGAAAAGAGCATACCGTTCTTGTTTAAGAGGCTCTTTAAAAGCAGCTTTCAGATCTTCCGTTATGAGGGCTCGAACTTTTTTCGTAATCTCGTCAAGATTAGGAAGTGCAGGAGGGAGGGTCCAAGGCGCTTTTGCAGCTTTTTCAGCAAGACGAATGATGGCTTGAATGACCTCTTGAAAGGCATTATGTCCAAAAGTAACGGCGCCAAGCATAACGTCTTCAGAAAGCTCATGGGCTTCTGACTCAACCATTAAAACGCCTTCAGCTGTTCCAGCAACAACAAGATCCAAAGCACCGTCTTTAATTTCTGTTGAAAGAGGGTTAAGAATATAGTTTCCTTCTTTATAAGAGACACGTGCTGCGCCAATGGGGCCTAAGAAAGGAATTCCTGAAAGTGTTAAAGCAGCGGATGCTCCCAAAAGAGCAACGATATCAGCCTCATTTTCCCGATCATAGCTGAGCACAGTACAAATCACTTGTGTCTCGTTTCTGAACTCTTTTGGAAACAGAGGCCGGATAGGACGATCAATGAGACGTGAGATAAGAATCTCTTGCTCACTGGGACGTCCTTCTCTTTTAAAGAATCCACCTGGAATGCGGCCTACAGAAAAAGTCTTCTCTTGATAATGAACCGAGAGAGGGAAGAAATTAGCGTCAAGTTTTGGGTTCTTTTCGGCAACTACTGTACATAACACGGCTGTGTCACCATAACGTGCAAGAACAGAACCATCCGCTTGCCGTGCAATTTGACCAGTTTCAAAAACAAGGGGACGACCCGCCCAAGTTATTTCTTCACGATAGACTGTAAACATACATATTTCCTTAACAATTTAAACACTATTCCTCAAAAGGAATATGAGAGAGGTACCAATTTTCTTAACGACGTAATCCAAGTTCACGAATAAGAGCTTCATAACGGCTCACATGATGTTTCTTAAGATAGTCAAGCAACCGGCGGCGTTGACCAACTAAAATTAGAAGGCCGCGCCTTGAGCTCATATCTTTCTTATGGGTTTCAAGATGCGTTGCAAGATCTTTAATACGTTGTGTGAGTAAAGCAATTTGCACCTCAGGAGATCCTGTATCTCCCTCTTTTTGTGCAAATTTCTTAATAATTTCTGGTTTGATTTCCTTTGAAAGCGACATCGTAATACTCCTTATAATAAAATTAACGTTTTAATCTAAGTTAAATCCTCGTTTTAAATGTAAAGACATCAACGGCACGTCATAATGACCAAAACCTATAATATTCTTACCTTCGGTTTTAACAACAACAAGAGTCCCTTCTCCCTTTGACAGCAATTGAGGCCTCTCAGAAAGGTTTACTTTTTGGCCTTGCTTAAGGGCTAAAGCTTCCTTTTCTGAGACACTCACGGCCGGGATGTCGTCCAGCACGGCGTCAAGAGAAAAAAGATTCTCACTTATCTTATGCCCCACTCTTTCAAGATTATCCAGAGAAATTGTACAAGAAAGATCAAAAAGACCTACTTTTGTTCGTTTTAAGGAAGAAACATACCCGCATGTTCCTAGTGTTTTTGCGAGATCCCGGGCAATTGATCGAATATACGTTCCTTTTCCGCATCTTACAAAAAAAGTTGCAGAATCAATTTTTGCATCTAAAAGGGTGAGTGTTTCAATCTTTATAATGCGCTCTGATAAAATAACATCTTCTCCAGAGCGCGCAAGCTTATAAGAAGGGACCCCTTTTATCTTTAAGGCCGAATAAAGAGGAGGGCGCTGAGAAATAAGTCCCGTAAATGAAGGAAGAACAGAGAGAATTTGAGTGGCGGAAGGACGCAGAGAAGAAACTTCTAGGATTTCTCCTTCTTTATCATCCGTTGTACGCCTCTCTCCCCAGGTGACTTCAAAAAGATATTCTTTTGAAGATCCCATTACATAATCAACCGTTTTTGTGGCTTCTCCGAGTGCGATGGGGAGAACGCCCGTTGCTAAAGGATCTAAAGTGCCTCCGTGCCCAATTTTTAAAGGCATTTTTTTGAAAGAAGAAAAAAACGTCTGATGCACAAAGTGCTTGAGACGCGTCAGAGCCTGTGTTGAAGAAATCCCATAGGGTTTATCAAGAGGGAGCCAACCATGTAAAAAAGAAGTCATAAGGCTTCTTATAGTTCAAACAAAAGTAGAATGCAAAACTTAAAAAAGAAAAAGAGAAAAAGTGCTTAAAAAACACAAATAGTTTATAAAACGATAAGTTTAAAAGATTATATTTTCAAACGGATATGAGTGTAAGAGAAGAGTAATGGGTTAAAATTTTGCATAATCCTTGACTTTTTGGGTTGATTTTTTTATAAATCTATAGTTTCACTTAAAAAGGTAGAAATTTTTTTATTTAACAGGATGATCAGCAAGAGAGCTAATAAAAGTATGATGATTATTTTAGAGCTGGTCATTAATTTAATTGCTAAAAACGGTTCCAAAACAGTTTAATTCAACAAAGGATTCTAACAATGAAAATTGATTTTGTAAAAATAAACGCAACAAAAATTGGAAAGAAATTAAGTTTTAGAACATGTGCAAGTGTTCTCGTCATTCAGGTCGCTCTTTTTGGTTTTCAAAATACCTCTGATGCAGGAAAAGGGAAGCTTTTCCAACAAGATATGGCAGAAAAATATGGTGAAAAAGCTGCAAGGACAGTTGTTGCTCCTGGTGCAGCTGCTTCTGCCGATGAATTATATAATCAATTAGGAGCTGCTTCAGCTCTTGCACAGGTAACAGATGAAGCTGACCTATTAGATAAAACGCAGATTGAACAGGTTTCTAAATTTTCTGCAAAAGATCAACTTGATGCAGCAAGTTTAATTACAGTGGGTATTGCCCCCACTCCAGCAAATATTGCAACAATTTCTGCTTTGGTAGATCCACAGCAGAAGCGTGCTTCCTCTTTTATGCTCGCAAAGGCAATTCCAGGTGAAGGAGATCTGGATCGAGTTAATGCTGTTGTAGAAATGTTTAAACGTGATGTTGAAGAAGCTTACATTACAGATCATCGCATTGGACAATTTGTAGCCCATGCCTTAAATCTTCAAGAGCAAGAAGCCATTATATTTTTGGCTTATCATGATCAAGATCCAGATTTTGGAGCGGATCAAAATGTCGCGGCAGTTATGGTTCTGAGAGCAGGGATCGGAAATCAGGTTGAATGGGAAAATATTTCACTTAATCATGTTAATGCATATGTTGGAACTGTAGATGTCCATGAAAGAGCAGATATAGTGCATCTTGCGGCTATTCATGTGGATGCTACGGTTGATAATAGAGCAGCGATGGCAATACTCAGAGGCCATGGAGCTAATCGAGCAGATATCAATGGTACA
>JAFEBT010000035.1 GCA_018242545.1 Pseudomonadota bacterium | reverse complement strand
TGACACCTGCCATTCATTTTTTCCTTTCATTATGAACATGTCAGCAACTATATCTCTTTTCTTTTTAAAAGTCTATTTGTTATTTTAATTTATGGAAATAGTATAAGAACGGGATCTGGAAGCTTTATAAATTTTCTATCTTAACCTGAATAAGAAAAACAACGTTAGGGTATCCAGCTTGGAGATTGTTCATTGCAATTTATATCGTAAATCAGCGCGCCGGAGCATCCTGTTCCTTCTTCATATGGAGTTTGAGGGTATAGATTACCCCAGTCCTCATGTAATCAACAAATGTCGATTATATGAGGTTTAAATGGCATTTTTTCATCTATAAAGTATATTTTTAAAAAAGCGGTAAGTTTAGTTGTTATAAAAGAACGTTAACAAATTGGTAAAAAGAGATGAGTGGAGTAATTTGAAAAAGGAAAAAAGTTTTTTGTTTTTTTAGGAATTTCATCTTCTGAATGTGTCACATGATATGACGCAAATGACAGTTTATTTAAGAGGAGCGTGACTTTTAGTATGTTTCAGAAGATAAATGCCACTGAAAATAATAATAAAGCTCCCTAAAATGAGTGAAGACGAGGGCGGTTGATTCCAAATCATTTCATCAAATAATAAAGACCACAGAAGCTGTGTATAAATTAAAGGTGCTAAAAAAGCAGGACTTGCTTGCCGAAAAGCAAGAACAAGAAAACTTTGACCCAGCGCTCCAAAAACCCCAAGCCCAAGGATGTCCCATACATGGTCTTGAATGAGAGGAACCCATGTCTCAAAAGGCGTAAAAATCATCCCTCCAAGTGTTGAAAACAAAGCATAATAAAATAAAATGGTAAGGATTCTATCCTGTTTAACAATCTTACGAAAAGAAAGCAAAACAAGTGCATCAAAAGTAACGGCTAAGACACAAGCAAGAGCAGGTTTAAGATGAAGCGTAAAGGGAGCTGTAAAGGGCTTCGTTATAATTAAAACGCCTCCAAAGCCAAGGGTAATTGCAAGCCAATTTTTAAGTTTTATAGGCTCTTTAAAAAAGAAAAAAGAAAGAAGAGTAATAATAAACGTTTCAGAGAAACTAATTGCTGTTGCATCCGAAAGAGGCATCAAATCAAAAGCATAAAATAAAAAATAAAGACAAAAAGCTGATAAAATCCCTTGAAAGGCATGAATTTTAAGATGAGATGTCGAAAAAACCGAAGAGAGATGCTTAAAGTGACGGATTAAAATATAAAAAGTTAAAGGGATGAAAAAAATAAGTCCCCTTAAAATGACCATTTCTCCGAGGGGATAATATTCGGAGGATGTTTTAATAAAAACATTTGCAATTGAATAAGCAAGGACACCCAAAAGAAAATAAAAAGCACCTTTTAGAGGATGAGAGTTCTTTTGGGGATTGCTTTCTAAAAGAGGAAGGTATTCAACGAGCGTAAAGTTATCTCCAGTTTCTCTCATCCATGTCCACCTTCTGGACTTAACGGAATTTCTTCTGTAATTGTGGCTTGTGTGGGAGATTTATAAATAACATAACATCCGCTTCCAATAAGGATGGCTGCGCCTATAAAGGTATAGATATCTGGAATTTCGCCCCAAATTAAATATCCGAAAAGAGCTGACCAAATGAGAATAGAATAAATAAGAGGGGAGAGAAGCCCCGCTGGTGCATATTGAAAGGCTTGCGTGGCAAAAAGTTGTCCTAAAAGACTAAAAAATCCAACACCTACTAAGAAAAGAAGGTCTTCTGAAGACGCAATTGGTACCCATCCTTCGAAGACCATTAGGCAAAGACCAAAAAAGAGAGAAAAAAGCGCGTAATAAACTAAAATGGTAAGAACAGAATCTTTTTTTCCCATTTTACGTGGATAAAGGAGGACCATGCCATCTAAAAGTCCTCCAATGAGCATAAAGATGGCCCCAAGTTCTATAAAATTAGAAAGATCTGAACCAGGGCGTGCGATAACCAAAACACCTGAAAAGCCAATAAAGATGGCGATCCATTGTGGAAAACTTACTTTTTCTTTTAAGAAAGGAATGGATATGATGGACATAAACAAGACATTCGTGAATCCTAAAACAGTTGCATTTGCAAGCGGGAGAAGTCCAAGTCCTGCAAAGATGCACCAAAGAGAGACAATAACAAGAAACCCTCTAAAAAAATGAGATTTTAAATTTTCTGTTTTAAAAACAGTAAAAGGTTTTGTTTTTTTCTGAATGAAAAAAATGTAAAAAAGAAGAGGAAGAAGAATGGTAAAACTTCGAATACTTAAAATTTGTGAAATGGAATAAGTTTGTGTGGTGTCTTTTACGAGGGCATTCCCAATTCCAAAAAAGAAAAACGCAAGCAGCATCGATAAAATGCCTTTTGAATGTTTTTGAAAAAGCGTTTGAGGCATTGGGACTCCCGTTTTTGAAATTATGAAATCTAATCGTTTATTGCATATTTTAAATCTTCGTCATCTTCATCATCGTCATCAAAATCATCAAGATCTAAAAGATCTTCCTCTTGGTCAAGGACAGAAGAAGAAAGAGTCGCTCCTTTTTTCTCGAGATATCGAAAGGGTTCTTGTTCTCTTTGATCAGCGCCATCTAAATAGCTTAAAATTTGTTGATTGAGTTCGAGCATATGCTCTTTAAAAAAATGGCCTGCTCCTTCAATAACATTATGTGTAATGGTGATCCCGCGTTGCTTTGAAAGTTTTTCAATCAAGAGTTTAATAGAATCTGGTGGAACAATATCATCCCTGTCCCCATGAAGAATCATTCCCGAAACAGGGCAGGGGGCAAGAAAACTAAAGTCGTACATGTTTGCAGGAGGAGCAATAGAAATAAACCCACGTACTTCTGGACGTCGCATGAGAAGCTGCATCCCAATCCATGCGCCAAAAGAAAATCCAGAGACCCAAAATGAACGTGCATTGGGTCTAAAGGCTTGAAGCCAATCTAGCAAAGTGGCAGCATCACTAAGCTCTCCTTCTCCTTCATCATAAGATCCTTCAGAACGTCCAACGCCGCGAAAGTTAAATCGCATAACGGTAAATCCTTTTTGGACAAAGGCTTGATAAGTCAAGTAAGTAACTTTGTTATTCATGCTTCCGCCATGGAGGGGGTGTGGATGAAGAATTAAGGCTACGGGAGCATCTAAATTGGGAGAAAGATGATAGCGTCCTTCGAGCCGTCCAACGGGGCCATTAATGATAATTTCTGGCATGAAAATCCTCATAAATATAGAAGAGGTTAAAGAGAAAGTGGTCAAAAATCATAATTGATGAATTACTGTAAAAGAAAAGTTTTTTTTTTTAAAGAGAAATCTCATTTTTTTTGACGAAATTCAATTTTAGGTGTATAGCTTTTAAAGTTGATTTTATTAGTCAAGTTTTGAGTTATTGCTTTTAAAAAAATTAAAGAAGTTCTGTTAAATAAGGATATATTTCAGATGCATCTTGGAACGAAGGGTAGATATGCTGTAATGGCCATGATTCAACTTGTGGCGGCTGAGAAAGAGCAACGATATAAAGGATATCCTATTCCTCTTTCTGTAATTGCAGAGCAACAAGAAATTTCTATTTTGTATCTTGAGCAAATTTTTTCAAAACTCAGAAAAAAAGGGTTAGTTCGAAGTGTTCGTGGCGTAGGAGGAGGATATGTTCTTGGAAGACCCCCCCATGAGATTTCTGTGGCCGATGTTATGGAAGCTGCAGAAGAGTCTTTTCATATAACACGGTGCACCCCTCAAAATAAAAAAGGATGTCTCCATAATCAAAAAAGATGCCAAGTTCATCATGTATGGGAAGAGCTTGAAAGGCGTCTTTTTCAATATCTTCACTCTCTTTCTTTAGAAGAAATTTATCAAGACCCTCAAACCAATCGAGAAAATCAACTTATTGAAGTTAAAAATGTCTAGAGCCCACAGAGTGATTTACTTAGATTATAATGCCAATGCGCCTCTTGGAAAAGGGGTGAAAGAGGCGATGTGTTCTGCTTTAGACCATTTTGGGAATCCTTCTTCGATTCATCAATCGGGAAAAAAAGCAAAAGCTATAATTAATAAAACACGTGAAATTTTAGGGGATTATTTAGATGTTCCTCCGCAAAATCTTATTTTTACAAGTGGTGGTACAGAAGCAAATGCTATGGCCTTGAGAGGTGTGGATGCGGATGTTTTTTTGGTTTCTTCCATTGAACATGCTTCCGTATTTCAAACAGCCCAACATCACCCAAATGCACACTTTCAGAAAATTCCAGTTAATTCTCAAGGGATTATTGATTTAGAGGCTTTGACGTCTCTTTTAAAATCTGTTCAAGGAAAAAAAGTATTGGTTTCAGTGATGATGGCCAATAATGAATGTGGGGTCATAGAGCCGATCTCAGAAATTCGAGAAATCGTTCATAAACATGCGGCTTTAATGCATGTGGACGCAGCCCAATCTCTTGGAAAAATTCCAATTTCACAGGAAGACTTAAAAGTTGATCTCATGAGCTTTTCAGGGCATAAAATTGGGGGACCCATGGGCGTGGGGGCACTTTATATTCGAGAAGGACTCCCTTTTAAAGGTCTTTATGAAGGAGGAGGCCAAGAACGTCGTTTGCGCTCGGGAACTGAAAATGTTTCTGGAATTGCCGGTTTTGGGAAAGCCATTGAAAACATTGATCTTCCAAAATGGGAAGTCATAAAATCCCATCGTTTATTTTTAGAATCAACGTTAAGAGAAAAGTTTTCAGATCTTTTTATTGCTTCAGATAAGGTTTCTCGCCTTCCAAATACCACCTTAATGAGCAGGCCTTCTCTACCGAGCAGCACTCAAGTTATTCAATTGGACTTAGAGGGAATTTGCGTGAGTTCTGGAGCTTCCTGTTCATCGGGAGTTGTTAAGGGATTTTCTGTCTTAAAAGCGATGGGAGTGCGGCAAGAAATTGTCTCCTCTGTTATTCGCATAAGCTTAGGACCAGAAACTGGCCGAGAAGATATTGAACGTTTTATTACTGTCTATTCACATATACAAGGAAAATCTTAAATGAAGATAACAAGGCCAATTTATCTTGATTATCAGGCAACAACACCCTGTGATGCACGGGTATTCGAAAAAATGATTCCTTTTTTTAAAGAGGACTTTGGAAATCCACATTCTCGGAATCATGTATATGGATGGCATGCAGAGGAAGCTGTTGAAAAAGCACGTGCGCAAATTGCTCACGTTCTTCATGCTGATCCAAGGGAAATTGTTTTTACAAGTGGCGCGACAGAAGCAAATAATTTAGCGCTTAAAGGAGCGGCCTATTTTTATAAAGATCAAAAAAATCATCTTATAACCACTTTAACGGAGCATAAGTGTGTTCTTGATACGTGTCGTTATCTTGAACAGAATGGATTTAGGATTACATACTTGCCTGTTCTACCAAATGGACTTATTGATATAAATGTTCTTTCAAAAGCGTTGACGCCTCAGACAAGTGTTGTGTCAATTATGGCAGTTAATAACGAAATTGGCGTTATCCAACCCCTTTCAGAAATTGGAGAACTTTGTCGGGCCAAAGGGGTGTTATTTCATACAGATGCCGCTCAAGCTGTTGGAAAAATCCCCCTTGATGTCAATTCAATGAATATTGATTTATTAAGTCTTTCAGGACATAAGATATATGGTCCCAAAGGTATTGGAGCTCTTTATGTTCGAAGAAAGCCACGCGTTCGACTCGAAACGCTTATTCATGGCGGCGGACAAGAACGTGGGTTTAGGTCTGGAACACTTCCGACACCCCTTTGTGTTGGATTGGGAGAAGCATGTTTCATTGCAGATCAAGAAAGAGATGCGGAGAATGAGCGCTTAAGAAATCTTAGAAATAGATTTCTTGAAAAAATACAAAGTGCTCTTTCAGATGTTTATTTAAATGGAGATCTTGAAAAAAGAATTCCTGGAAATTTAAATTTAAGTTTTGCTTATGTTGAAGGTGAGGGATTGATGATGGGAATTAAGAATTTAGCATTATCATCTGGGTCCGCATGTACATCAGAATCTTTAGAGCCTTCTTATGTTTTAAGAGCTCTCGGTGTGTCAGAAGATTTAGCGCATACTTCATTGCGAATTGGGTTTGGTCGATTTACGACAGACCAGGAAGTAGATGAAGCTGCTGAGAGTATTATTAAAGCGGTGAAGCGTCTTCGTGAAATGAGTCCTCTTTGGGAAATGGCCCAAATGGGAATTGATGTTAATTCTGTAAAATGGGCAGGGCATTAAAAGAGGAGAGAGAAATATGTCATATAGTCGGCAACTTTTAGATCATTATGAAAACCCTCGTAATGTGGGGGCGTTAGATCCAAAAGATAAGAATGTGGGAACGGGGCTTGTTGGGGCACCTGCGTGTGGAGATGTTATGAAGCTTCAAATTCGCGTTACGGACGATGGGGTGATTGAAGAAGCAAAGTTTAAGACCTTTGGGTGTGGTTCTGCGATTGCGTCCAGTTCTTATGTGACGGAACTTTTATGTGGTATGACGTTGACTGAAGCAACGAATATTAAAAATAATTCAATTGCCCAGCATCTCGCCCTTCCCCCTGTAAAAATTCATTGTTCTGTGCTCGCTGAGGATGCCATTAAAGCGGCCATAGAAGACTATCAAAATAAACAATCTTCTAAAGGCCGAGAATAAAAATGACTGCTCCTGAAAGGTCGCGTCCGTCTTTTCTAAAAGTAGATGAAAATGCTGCCAAGAAAATTAAAGAACTTCTTGAAAAGCGTCAAAAACCTTCTCTTGGGATTCGGATTGGTGTTAAATCAAGGGGATGTTCCGGACTTTCGTATGTTCTTGAATATGCAGATGAGGCCTCTCCTTTAGATGAAAAGATAACGGTCCATGGTGTAAGCCTCTTTATTGAAGCAAAGGCTGTTATGTTTTTAATTGGAACAGAAATGACCTATGAGGAAACGGATTTGAATTCTGGGTTTGTCTTTAAAAACCCAAATGAAAAAGGTCGGTGTGGGTGTGGAGAATCTTTTCATGTTTGAAAAGGAAATTTCTGAGCATTTTTGTGAATTTCCTGAAGACCCAACAGACGTTTCTCATTTTTTTTGTAAACTTTGTGGAAAGCTTTCAAAGCCAAAGAAGTCTTCTTCATACTTTCATATTTTAGGACTAAAAGAGGAGTATTTACTCAGTTTGCAAGAACTTGAAAAAAATTATCTGATGCGACAACGCCTCTTACATCCTGATCAATTTGTTCTAAAATCAGAAGAAGAGCGTATAAAAGCTGAAGACTACACGATGCTTTTAAATGAAGCCTATCGTATTCTTAAATCTTCCGCTTTAAGAGGCCATCATCTTTTGAGCTTAAACAAAAGGTCCGAAGAAAGTTTAAAAAAAACGCAAGATCCCCTTTTTTTAATGATGATGATGGAAGCACAAGAACGTTTAAAGATGCTTGAAAATGAAGTTGAGCTTCTGAAAGCAAAAAATGAAATAAAAGCGCGTCTTTTAAAGTGCGAAAAAGCAATAGGCGAGGCTTTTGAAAGCAAGGATTTTCAAAAAGCCTCTGACCTTTTAGATCAACTCCAATATCATATGTCTCTTTATAAAATGGTTCAGGAAAAAGTACGATGACACATTACTTTCAAATCACAGAACCATTGAAAGAAAAAGATAAAGAAACAGCTGAAAATAATTCTCCTGCTCTTGGAATTGATCTTGGCACGACAAACACCGTTGTCGCTGTCTTAGAAGAGAAAGAATCCCTACCACGGCTTATTAAAATGTCCAAAGGGACCACTCTTATTCCTTCAATTGTGTCTTATACACAAGAGGGCATTCATGTTGGTGAGGAAGCTCTGCATGACCTAATGTTTTCTTCAGAAAAAGTTATAAAGTCTGCAAAACGTTTTATGAATCAGGTTGGTTTAAAAACTTTTAACATGCAGGGAAAGCCTATAACACCTCTTGATGTCTCTGCTGAGATTTTAAAATTTATCAAAGAGCAAGCCTCCCTAGATTTAAAAAAGCCTATTACAAAAGCAGTTATTACCATTCCAGCCTATTTTGATGAAGCTGCCCGTTTTGCAACAAAGATGGCTGCCGAGAAAGCAGGCCTTGAGGTCTTACGGCTCATTCATGAACCGACGGCAGCCGCGCTTGCCTATGGCCTTGATAAAAAGGTAGAGGGTCTCTACGCCGTCTATGATTTAGGAGGAGGGACCTTTGATTTTTCCCTCCTCAGGCTTGAAAAAGGTCTTTTTAAGGTCATTGCAACAGGAGGCGACCTTAAGCTTGGAGGGGATGATTTTGATGAGGCTCTTTTAGCATTTTTAAAAGATCAAAATCTGGAACTTAAAGCCGAACTTGAAAAAAACCCTGCTCACTTAACTGACGTGTTATTAAAGGTACGTTCCTTAAAAGAGAAGTTGAGCATAATGGCGTCACTCGAAGAATCTTTCCAAGTTGACGAAAAAATCATTTCGGTATCTTTAACACAAGATCAGTATAATCATCTTATTCAAGAAATGATTGGAAAAACGATTAAAATCGTTTCATCTGTCCTTCAGGATGCTGATGTTAAAAAAGAAGAGATAGAAGGTCTTATATTGGTTGGAGGCGCAACAAGGACGCCCCTTGTTCGAAAAATGCTTAAAACATTTTTTAACAAAGAACCTTTAACAAATTTAGATCCCGATCATGTGGTTGCTATAGGCGCCGCTTATCAAGCGCATGCCCTTGTTTTTGGATCGGATACGCTTCTTCTTGATGTGACCCCTCTTTCTTTGGGAATTGAGACAATGGGAGGCATTGTGGATAGAATTATTCCGAGAAATAGCCCGATTCCTTTGCGACAATCTCAAGAATTTACGACCTCTGAGGATGGACAAAATGCGCTTTTGATTCATGTTGTCCAAGGAGAAAGAGAGCTTGTATCAGATTGTCAATCCCTTGCGCGTTTTGAGTTGAGAGGAATTCCGCCGATGCCCGCCGGCCTTCCTCGAATTAATGTTTCTTTTTCCATGGATGCAGATGGACTTTTGACTGTTTCTGCCCATGAGAAGTCAACAGGTATTCATCAAGAAATTACCGTTTATCCTACTTATGGAATGGATCTCGAAAAAATTAAAGAGACACTCTTTGAGAGTCTCCATCATGGGGAGGAAGATCTTCAAAAACGTCTCCTTTTAGAGGCACGTTTTCATTTAGAGCAAGACATTCAGCTTGTTAAAAAAGCGCTCGAAAAAGATCAAGATTCTTCTCAACATAACGGTTTGAAAACGCTTTTAAAAGAAAGCGAAGACGCTTTAATTCAAGAAAATGTGAGTCTTTTAAAAGAAAAGCAGCAAGCGCTTTCACAAGGAGCAGAATTTCTTATGGAAAAAAGGTTGTCAAAAGAAGTTCAGAAAGTTTTAAGGAAAATTCCGAAAGAAGTTTAAAATTTCTCAGCTTTTTTTATATTTGCAAGTTCTTCTGGACTGAACTTATAGGAATTTCTCCCAATATAAAGGGGTTTTAGTTTTACTTTCCATGCACCAGTTGGTTCCTTGGTATACTGCATTCCTTCGACAACACAATATCCAACATTGTTATGGTGGTAATGCGTTAATACCGTTACATCAGCCCTATTGGGTAAAAACTCATATCTATGCCACTGTGAGTTATAATTACTCCTATCTGGAAGAGGAACATTAATATCCCCAACATCGGCTTTATGTGAAATTGTGCCAGAAAGCGCAATTTGATAACTTTTTTGAGGGGTGTGCCATGCTTGATATAAGCCTACATTGTTGGACGCCTGTAAGTGTTTCATTTTAGGGCTATTGGGATTTGTGTGAAGATAAAAAGAATGGCTGTCTGGTTGAGGGGTTACTCCAACTGCTCGTGTGAAGATAAAATTTGTAAGAGGGTCTATTGTTGTAAGAGAACCAACTGAAACAGGACCTACAGGTTTAAATGCCCCTGCTGCATCTAAACGATTTTGAAATTCCTGCCACACTGCAACAGGGCTGTTGTATTCTTGTATATCAGTTTGTAATTGAGGAGTAAAAGATTCCAAAGGATGAAAGACTGTTCCTCCTTGAACGATGATGTCTCCATTTGCAGCATGGATATAATTTGTAGAATAAGAAAAAAGCAAAGCAGAAGAAAAAACAAAAAGATATTTTTTATAATTCATTACACAGTATTCCTTGTTTGATATTGTTAAATTTTTTACTTTTAAAAAGCGGACTAATTTTTAGAAAAGTTTTGGGTAACAACCGCTTTAACTCAATCAAGATGAACCTTCTTCTTTCTAATAAAAAGAATTTATTAAAAGTATTTTCCAAATAA
Organism: Pseudomonadota bacterium; assembly: GCA_018242545.1. Classification (NCBI taxonomy): domain Bacteria; kingdom Pseudomonadati; phylum Pseudomonadota; species Pseudomonadota bacterium. The sequence continues at coordinate 8,400 of JAFEBT010000035.1, read as the reverse complement.
ATTCTTTTGTAAAGAGATATCGCTTTTTAAATAGAATAAAAAAATAGAAGAGGTTGAAAAGGAAAAACGCATGGAATCCAGAGTAATTCCATGCGTTTATGCTTTGTGAGGATAAAAAATTAATTAGATTTTTTTAGAATATCTTCTTTAACAGCGCCATAATGCTCTTCCATTTTTTGTCCCACCGCTTGGAAGCCTTTATGAACTTCTTTAATACGGCTTAAAGTGTCATTAATGAGGGGAAGGGCCGCACTTTGTTTTTCAGGGGACGCTGCCGCATAAGCATTAGCAATTGTAAGGTGTGCTAATTGGATATTTTGAATATTGCCAAGGGTAATATTTGACATATGAGTTAATTGTGCATGAGCTGTAACTTTATCAGAGGAGATTGTGGGGTCATCTACGGTTGTTGTATTTATGTGCTCAATTCCAGCAGCCCCGCCTAAATGTCTTGCAACAACTTTCATGGCCTCTAATACGCGCCTTTGGTTGGGATGTACTTTTTTTACACCTTCATTATAAATAGCTTGGTGTTGACTTTTTTCATCAGGATGCTCTTGAAGGCCATCTGCTAACACATGTGACTTAATGGTGCCATTAATGGTTTGGCTTATTTTATGACTATGATCGATGTTTTCTCCAACAAGACGAAGAGCGTGTGTTGCATCATCGGATGAATATTTGTCCTCAGAACGAACTGCAGGTATAGTGATCCCTTTCTGAGCGGTCTCTGGTTCAGTGACCATAACATATGCAGCTTGTGTAGAACCAATTGTTATCAATTGAGCAACAACAAGTGATGCGCTTAATAACCCAAATTTTTTTATTTTCATTTTGATGCTCCGTATCTTTTTTTTTGTTACTAAAAATCTGGCACAGACGCCGGCCTTATAATTTATTATTTCCTAATATGATATCTGCAAAAATTTATTTCTGTCAATTCAATTTTAAGCATAAGATGAGGAGGAAATTTTTATAATTTTCATAAAATGAGACATTCAAAAATATGGCAAGAAAAAAGTCCTGAATCTGAAATTGAGAAAAAGCTTCTTGAAAAAGGAAAATATCTATTTTGCTTTCAAACGCCTCAAAAAAAGCTTTATTTTTCTCATAAATCTCTGTATTTAATAGAAGAGTTAAAATAATATGTCAAAGAGATTGACGGACGTTTCTATTTAAGGTTAAAATCAAGTTACAAATAACAAGCAACAAGAAAATGGAGATCTTGAGCTGAGATCGGCTTTTAAATGTCTGGAGACTTTTCAAATAAAAGAAAAACTCTTAAAATTTGTAAAAACTTCACCGTTTAAAATTTTGTCGGATTTTCTAATGAGTTTTAAATAAGGCTTTTTAACAGCTCTTTAGAAATTACAAATAAGAATGGGAGAAAATAAGAATTATGAAACATGATGAAAATAAATCAAATGCTATGACACGTGCACGACTTTCAGATGCCATTCAAGAGCGTTATGGCAGCCTTCTTGGCCTCTCCAAACAAAGATATATTGATATTGTAGATGGCTTTTTTGAGGAAATCTGTGCGCGGCTTGCCCAAGGAGAAGACGTAAAAATTTCTTCTTTTGGATCTTTTCTTGTGAATCAGAAATCATCCCGTATTGGACGCAATCCGAAAACTGGAAAAGAAGCAGAAATTGTAAAAAGAAAAGTGATTACTTTTCGGCCTTCCCATCACTTAAAGAGCCGTGTGAATTCAAAAAAGGCATAGTTCTTAGATAAAAATGCTTGTTTATGATTCTAAAAGGATAGCCATCTCAATTGAGATGGCTTTTCATATTTATGCTTTTCTTGTTCCTTTAAAAAAAATGAAGAAGAATGGAGAATCTTAGAAGAGATTTCTAAAAAAGATTTCCATTAGAATTTTGAGTTCGTAACTTTTTTCTTGCAAGGAAAGTGTGAGCAAGGTATAGAAAAGTCAATTCATCGCACGTGGGATTAGGGAGCAACGCATGTTGATCCCTCCGGTGCTTGGGAAAGTCCCAGGCTCTTTGCCCACGGAGGTCTAACCGGAAAACATTAAGGATAAACATGTCTTTACCATCATTTACATTGCGTCAACTTTTGGAAGCTGGCGTTCATTTTGGTCATTATCCCCGTCGCTGGAACCCTAAGATGGCTCCTTACATTTTTGGCGTACGAAATGGGGTCCATATTATCCATCTTGAAAAAACAGTTGTTCTTTTACATAAAGCGCTTACGACAATTAGAGATATTGTCTCCCAAGGAGGACGCGTTCTTTTTGTTGGGACAAAACCTCAGGCAAGTACGATTGTTGCTGAGTCTGCTCAAAAATGTGGACAATATTATGTCAATCATCGTTGGTTGGGTGGAATGCTCACGAATTGGAAGACCATTTCCCATTCTATTAAAAGGCTAAAAGATCTTGATAAGCTTTTGGAAGAGAAAGCAGACTTAACATTAACAAAAAAAGAACTTTTAAAGATTGAACATGAACGTGATAAACTCAGTTTGACATTAGGAGGCATTCGCGAAATGGGAGGTCGTCCTGATCTTTTAATCGTGCTTGATGTTAATAAAGATCATATTGCTATTCAAGAAGCCCAAAGATTGAATATTCCTATTATTGGAATATTGGACAGCAACTCAAATCCTGATGGGGTTACGCTTCCCGTTCCTGGAAACGATGATGCAACGCGTTCAATTGCTCTTTATTGTGATTTATTTGCAAATGCTGTCTTATCAGGTCTTCAAGCTGAAATGATTGCTGCAGGCATAGATGTTGGAGCTGCTATTTCTGCTCCGGATGAACCTGCACTCCAAGAAGAGGTTTCGGTAAGTTCTGATGAATCCCCCCAAGAAACAGCACGTGAAGCATCATAAAAGTTAAGATGCTCAAAAATTTGGAAGGAGTTTTCATCATTCTTTCCAAAAGGCGTGTCAGTAAGTTAAAAGATATTTATTGAGGTAAAAATGACAGAGATTACGTCTCAGCTGGTAAAAACCCTGCGTGAAAAAACCGGGGCTGGTATGATGGATTGTAAAAAGGCTCTTGAAGCTGTCAATGGAGACTTAGAAGAAGGAATTGATTGGCTCCGGAAAAAAGGCCTTTCTGCGGCAGCAAAGAAATCTGGACGTGTTGCATCTGAAGGCCTTATTGGTGTTGTCACACAAGGGACAACCGGTGTTCTTTTAGAAGTCAATGCGGAAACAGATTTTGTGGCACGGAATGAGCAATTTCAAAAGTTTGTAAAGACAGCATCTCATATTGCTCTTGAAGATGTCGCTGATCTTGAAGCTCTTAAAGCAAAACCTTATCCTGATTCTGGACGCACCGTAGAAGAAGAACTGACACAATTGATCGCAACTGTTGGAGAAAATATGACATTGCGTCGTTTGGGTAAATTAAAGGTTCAAAATGGCGTTGTATGCTCTTACATCCATACTCAAGTTGCGCCAGAACTTGGACGTATTGGTGTTTTAGTGGCTCTTGAATCTACAGGAAATAAAGAAAAACTTCATGAGCTGGGGATGAATCTTGCGATGCATATTGCAGCTGCACGACCTGAAGCTCTTAAAACAGATGATGTTTCTTCAGAGTCTCTTGATCGTGAGCGCCGCATTTTTCGGGAGCAATCACTTGCATCTGGAAAATCCGAAGATGTTATTGAAAAGATGATCGAAGGACGTATCCGGAAGTACTTGGAAGAAGTTGTCTTGTGGGAACAAGTTTACGTTATTGATGGTAAATCAAAAATCAGCAAAATACTTGAAGAAGCTGGAAAAGAGATAGGGACTCCAGTGACTCTTATAGCATTTGAACGTTTTGAACTTGGTGAGGGAATTGAAAAAAAGACAACGGACTTTGCGTCTGAAGTCGCTGAACAATTGGCAAAATAAAGAAAGCATATGATGGTTTCAGAGACATGCCAACCTTTATATGAACGCGTTCTTTTGAAAGTTTCGGGAGAAGCTCTCATGGGTGAGGCGGGATATGGTCTTGACATAAAAGTTCTTGAAAGCCTTGTGCAAGACCTTAAGTCTCTTAAAACTTTAGGGGTTCAGATTTGTCTTGTTGTTGGTGGCGGAAATATCTTTCGTGGTCTTTCTGGAGCTTCTAAAGGAATGGATCGTGTCTCAGCAGATTATATGGGGATGCTTGCAACGGTAATGAACGCCTTGGCAATTCAAAGTTTTTGTGAAAAAGAACAGCTTTCAGCACATGTTTTATCTGCCATTGCCATGTCTCCAATTTGTGAGATCTATGATCCCTTGAAAGCCCGTCAATATCTACAGGATGGAAAAATTGTTATCTGTGCTGGGGGGACGGGCGATCCTTTTTTTACAACTGATACGGCAGCAGCTTTAAGAGCTTCAGAAACGAAATGTGATGTGATTTTAAAAGGCACAAAAGTTGATGGCGTCTATTCCGAAGATCCAAAGAAAAATCTTTCAGCTCAACGTTATGAAACTTTAACCTATGAAGATGTTCTTGAAAAAAAGTTGAAAGTTATGGATGCTACAGCAATTTCACTTGCGGCAGAGAATAAAATCCCAATTCTTGTATTTTCAATGATAACACGTAAAGCTTTTGAGAATGCAGTCTTGGGGAAAGGTTTGTTTACCCGGATAAGTTAATTTAAAAAGATAAAACCATGGAAGAGGAAATCATCAATGACAAATCCTAATGTTATGGAAGACATGGCAGATTTAAAGAGACGTATGCAAGGCGCTCTTGAAGTCTTAAAAAAAGAATTTTCTGGGTTGAGGACTGGTCGTGCTTCTCAAAATTTACTGGATCCTGTTCAAATCGAAGCTTATGGGTCACGGATGCACCTCTCTCAACTGGGAACAGTTGGTGTTCCCGAGCCGCGTCTGTTGACAGTCCAAGTTTGGGATAAAAGTATGGTAAAAGCTGTTGAAAAAGGAATACGTGAGGCGGGTCTTGGGTTAAATCCTATTGCGGATGGACAACTTATTCGTGTTCCGATTCCTGATCTCTCTCAAGAACGTCGCCAAGAACTTATTAAAATTGCGTCCAAATATGCTGAGCTTGCGCGGGTAAGTGTGCGAAACGTGCGCCGGGATGGTATGGATCATTTAAAAGGACTCTTAAAGGAGTCCATCCTTTCGGAAGATGAGCATCATCATATGGGAGAAGATATTCAAAAGATAACCGATGATTTTGTAAAAAAAATAGATGAATTGTTTCATGAAAAAGAAAAAGAAATTCTTCATATATAAAATTTAAAAATATTAAGGACGTTCCCTTTTAAATGAAAGAAGCCCTTTTTAAATTGAATTTAAAGAATTGCAAACAATGAGTCCTGAAATTTTATCCAAACCTTTAGAAGATTCTTCCATAAAGCATCTTGCCTTGATTCTTGATGGAAATGGTCGGTGGGCTCTTTCTCGAGGGCTTTCAGTTGTGGAAGGCCACCGTCAAGGTGCAGAGGCGCTTCGTAATATTTTACGTGATGTATGGAATGAAGGAATTCAATATTTAACCGTATATGCTTTTTCAACAGAAAATTGGAAGCGGTCTAAACTTGAGATTTCAGGAATTATGCAGATTTTAAGATATAATCTTAAAAAACATTTAAACGAATTTCTTGAAAATAATATTCAAATTCGTATTTTAGGAGATCTTGGAAAATTTCCGAAAGACCTTATTTCTTTAATGGAAAATGCTGTTGAAAAAACAAAGAAGAACACAGGCCTTGTTTTATCTTTTGCGCTTAATTATGGGGGACGGGCTGAAATCACACGCGCTGTATATCATATTGCTAAGAAACTTGCTGGTAAAGAAATCACACTTGAAGAAATTAATGAGGATTTGGTTTCAGATCATCTTTATACGGCTGGACTTCCTGATCCTGATCTCCTTATACGAACGGGAGGGGACATAAGGATTAGCAATTATCTTTTATGGCAAATGGCTTATACAGAGTTTCTATTTACAGACATCCTTTGGCCTGATTTTTCAAAAAAAGAGTTGCTTGAAGGCCTTAATGAGTTTAAAAAAAGACAACGTCGTTTTGGAGGCGATCAACGCAAAGTTTTAAAGTCAGCAAAAAATAAAATAAAAAAATAAAGCGTAAGAGTTTTCTTGCAATCTTTAGAAGACTTCGGTAAAAGAACATCTGGCTCATAAAAATTCAGTTTTCAATAAAGGATTACTTTAATGAAAGAAAATATTCATCCTGACTATCATGAAATCACCGTTGTCATGACCGATGGAACAAGTTTTACAACCCGCTCAACATGGGGAAAAGCTGGCGATACGCTTCGTCTTGATATTGATCCAAAATCCCACCCGGCTTGGACAGGCATCCATCGTTTAATGGATTCTGGTGGACAAGTTCATAAATTTAATAAGCGGTTTCAAAATATTGGCGTAAAAGGTTAAAAACCTTTTGCTAGTTGAAACTTTAAGCAGTATTCTTATGAAAAAATAAAAAGCCTTTATTTAATAAGGCTTTTTTTATTAAATTTAACAACATTATTTTTTTTATATTTTTGGAGAAAAGAGATGAAAATAACAAAATTTTTTAAAATGTCCACAGCTCTTAGTGTCTTAGGGAGTCTTTTTTTGAGTGGTTTTTCCTATGGGATGTCGACTTGTTTTGAGCTTAAAGAAGAAGAGGGGCATCCAATTGTCGTTGTAACTCGTATCAAGACAGACCAACCTACGGGCGAGACAAGCATGCAAGGAATGCTTGAGAGATTTTCAAAAATGTCAACTTCCGACCTTGAGAAATTAACACAAGAAAAACAAATATATGATATATCTCCTGCTCCTGAAGGGTTTGAAAGAGCATTTGAGCATCTTTTCGTATCTATTACATCTTGCTTTACATTGCGAAGTGGAAAAGAAGTTCACTTGGTTCCGCTTCGGGGAGGGAAAGATGAATTTTTAGAATGGACGTGTGGTCTTTCTTGTCAAGAAAAGCGTTTCGATCCCTATGAATTTCTTCAAGCTATGCATGATAGAGCGCGGTTCATGAAGGAAGGGCTTGCGACGTTTCCTCAAATTATTGAGAGTTGTCATGCGCTCGAAGAAGGAAGAGTCGTTGTTCGGCAGGCTGACATGGACCATATTGTTTCTCTCGCTTCTTTTAAAGGATTTTCAGATGATAACCCATTGGAAGGATTAAAATCTGAAAACGACCATCTTTCGGGACTGACCTGGTGGATTATAGAAGGTGGAGCTAGAATAGGATTTGTTCAAGCTGTTAACCTAAGTGTTTACGAGGGTGAGTCTCACTTAAAAATTCCTTTTCAGCCCCGTGCAAAATTTGGTGTTTTTCCCGGGAAGGATTTTTCTGAGGGAGATCGAGATGATATTGCAAGATTTTTTCAAAAGAAAATGAATGCTCTAAAAGGAACAAGCTTTTCTTTTCCAAATATTACTGAAACCCAAGGTAAAATGGAACTTTTAACGGCGTCTTTAACTTTTAAAAAAATTGCCAGTGTTGAAAGGGAAAATCTCGAGATAGCGCCTACAACGAAGGAGCATGACATTACTCCTTTATCGTATGCCTCTCAAATGGGTCTCTTTAATCGTATTTTTGGCAGGCTCGAAGGAATGCATCAGTTGACATCGGGGGAGAAAATAAGGCTTACACCTCTTGTGGGAGGGCGGCAATTTGAAGAGTTTGGTCCTTTTTTTGGAAGAGATCCCAATGAGGCCGCTGAAAATTTTACCAACGCCCTTAAAATGAGAGATGATTTTTTTACAAAAGAACTTATCCTTATTGTTGAACTGCCTTCTATCGGTTCTGAACGTGAATCTACAATTATGCCTATAAGCAAATTCTCGATTTTAAATAGACCTTGGGAAGGTTATGGAAAAATCACATCTCAACGTACACAATGGGGTAACTTGAGGTGGCTTGTTTACACTGAAGGGAATGACCCTTTGGGAACTATTAAAGTGAATGAAACAAGTTGTATCCGATCTCTTCCTGGACTAGGTAAGCTTTATGATCCATCTTATTCTTTGAGTTTTTCTTTTAGGGGGGGGCTTGGTTCTATACTGAAGATGGATTATGACGCAGTTCAAGCTGAAATTTTACGGATTTTTGAAGATAAGTGGTGGAAAGGTTTTAAACCCATCATTACTGAGATGCCAATCCTTTAAAGGTCTTATAACAAAAAAAGACTGCTTTTGAAGAAATAACAGAGCGGTCTTTTTTTATATAACGTATACATCATGTGTTAGAAATTTAGACAGATTCAAGATTTTCATAAAAAAATATGAGTCTTCTAAGCCTTATTTTACGGCCTTTCCATCAATAAAGATTGGATGTCGTGAAAAGTTTTACGGTGTTTAAGAGAATGTAAGTTAACGTCAGTTGGATATAAGCAAGAAAAAGGAAGATATTGAAAAGATTGACTTTTAAGAAATAGAGACCATAATTT